>JANOER010000239.1:0-6509 GCA_031441285.1 Rhodobacterales bacterium | reverse complement strand
GATTACAAATCAGATGCTCTACCAGCTGAGCTATAGGGGCACCGCTTCCAGATACAAGCGCCGACCTTGCCGCGCAAGGGTTCAGTCCCGCTCGCCCCGCGCGACCAGCCAGACCGCTGCCATCCCGACGGCCATGACCAGAAGCGCCGCCGGGGCCGCTTCGGACAGCCGCTCCAGGCTGGCAAGCTCGAACACCCGCGTGGACAAGGTGTTGTAGTTGAACGGGCGCAAGACCAGTGTTGCGGGCAGTTCCTTCACGCAATCGACAAAGACGACCAGGCAGGCGGTCAGCACCGACCCGCGCATCAAGGGCAGGTAGACCATGCCAAGCGCGCCGCCCGCCGTCCGGCCCAGCGACCGCGCCGCCATCGGCAAGGACGGAGTGACCCGCCCGAATGCGGCCTCGACTGCGCCCTGGGCGATCCCGAAGAAGCGCACGACATAGGCCAGACCCAGGGCAAAGGCGGTGCCGGTGATCAAGAGGCCCGGATCCCGGCCGGTCAATCCAAGCACGGCATCGGCCAGCCGGTGATCAAGCGCCGCCAAGGGAAAAAGCAGCCCCAGCGCCAGCACGGCCCCCGGAGCGGCGTAGCCCAGCAGGGTCAGCGGCATCAGCAAGCGCAGCACCGGCGACCGGGTCAGGCGCAGGGCATAGACCATGAACAGCGCCGCCCCGACCGTGGTCATCGCGGCAATCCCGCCGACGACCAGCGTGTTGGCCAGCGCCTGGGCCAGACCGGGGGCCAGCCAGCCCTCCGGCGCCTTGATCGCATGGACCAGCATGACCGCAACCGGCAAGACAAAGCCGCCGGCAAACGGCACCAGGCACAGTGCGGTTGCAAGCCAGCGCAGGGGTCCGGGGATGTCCTGCCGTTCGACCGGGCGCGCCGAACGGCCCAGCCGGTGGAACCGCGCGCCCCCCCTGCCTGCACGCTCCAGCCCGACCAGAAGCAGGATCAAAAGGAGAACCACCCCCGATATCTGCGCCGCCCCGCCCGCATTGCCGCCGTTGAGCCAGGTCGAGAAGATGCCGGTGGTCAGCGTCTGCACCCCGAAGTGCTGCACCGCGCCGTAATCGGCCACGGTTTCCATCAAGACCAGCGCCAGCCCCGCCGCGATTGCCGGGCGGGCGATCGGCAGCCCGACCCGCTGAAATACCCCCCAGGGTCCGCAGCCAAGCGCGCGCGCGACCTCATAGGTGCCGGCCGATTGTTCGCGCCAGGCCGCACGGGCCAGAAGATAGACGTAAGGATACAAAGCGAAGGACAGGACCAGGACCGCCGCGCCAAGCGAACGGGTCTGCGGAAACCAGTAGTCGCGCGCCGAGCTCCAGCCAAAGCCCGCCCGCAACGCCGATTGCAGCGGCCCGGCGTAATCCAGAAAGTCCACAAGCGCGTAGGCTCCGACATAGGCCGGGATCGCAAGCGGGAAGAACAACGCCCAGGCCAGCCAGTCGCGGCCCGGAAACCGGTACTGGCTGACCAGCCAGGCCGCACCTGTCCCCAGCACTCCGGTCAGCACCGCGACGCCGGCCATCAGCATCAGCGTCGTGGCCAGATAGCGCGGCAACACGGTTTGCAGCAGATGCGGCCAGATGTTTTCGGTGGGCGTCAACGCGATCCACAGGATCGAGCCGATCGGCGTCAGGATCACGAGGGCAATCAGGATCGCCCCCGGCGTCCAGAAATCAGCCCCCTGCGACGGCGCTGGCGACTGAAGTTGACTTAAACGCTCGGTCATCCGCTTTGCGCTACAGGAAAGCGGTTTCCCTGTCTACAAAAGCCGGTATACTTGCTGCAATCAGGCCTCGTCCGGGGACGTCGGGTCAACTGCGAAGCAAGGCCCGATGCGCATCGTCTACCACATTGGCGCCCATTGCACCGGCGGGGAACGGCTGGTCCGCTGCCTTCTGAAGAACCGGGCTGTCCTGGCGAAAGAGCATATCGCCGTACCTTCGCCCACCCGCTACCGGCTCTTGATGCGGGATGTGGCGCACCAGCTTCGGGGCGGTTTCGCCTCGCAGGATCAAGAGGCGCTGATCCTAGACCAGATCGTGGACGAGGGCGAGCCGGACCGTATCGTCCTGTCCTGGGAGCGATTTCTTGGCCAGCAGCCCTGGTTGATGCGGGGCGCGCTTTACGGTTCGGGCGGCGAACGGTTGCGCGACATGACACGGATCTTTCCCTGGCAGGAAGCCGAGTTTCACCTGTCGATCCGCAACCCGGCGACCTTTCTTCCTGCCTTGCAGGTTTTGGCCAATGCCAAGGGCACGATCGACATTCTGCAGGACACCGATCCCCGGCAGCTTTACTGGTCGGACCTTGTGGCGAACATCCAGTCGCACAATCCCGGCGTGCCCCTGACCGTCTGGTGCGACGAAGAGACGCCGCTGATCTGGCCCGAAGTCCTGCAGGCCGTATCCGGTCATGGTCCCGACACCGACCTGGTTGAAGCCGACGACTTGCTGGCAGAAATCATGAGCGACATCGGGTTTGCCAAGCTGAAGACCTACTGCGCCGAGCATCCGCCTCAATCCGTGGCCCAGCGGCGGCGGATCGTTACCGCCTTCCTGGAAAAGTTCGCGCTTCCGGACTGTGTCGACGTCGAGATCGACATGCCCGGATGGACCGACGACGATGTGACCCTGCTGACCGAACGCTATCTTGCGGATGTCGAACGCATCCGCAGGATGCCCGGCGTCACCCTTGTCGCGTCCTGAGGCGTCTAGCTCATTCCAAGCGCGGTCTTGTAAAGTTCAAGCACTGCCTCTTCCTCGGCAATTTCATCCGGCTTGCGCTTGCGCAAAGCAATGACCTTGCGCATCACGCGGGTGTCGTAGCCCCTGCCCTTGGCTTCGGCCATCAGCTCTTTCTGCTGCTCGGTGACATCCTTCTTTTCCGATTCAAGCTGTTCGTAGCGTTCGATGAACTGCTTCAGCTCATCGGCGGTCACGGTATAGGGATCGTTTGCATCGGCCATCGGCAGTCTCCGCTAAAGGGGCCCGGTCGGGGCGCATGGCGGTTCCTAACCTGCCGCGTGCGGCGGGTTCAAGCGGCTTGTGTTGCGCGCGGCCCCGGGATAGCCAGACCCGGCAAAATGGACGGAACCACACCATGCAGGCACTGATCTGGGCAGGATCGATCATGACGCTGATCGGGGTCGGAGGCCTTGGCTACTGCGTTCAAAGGGCGATGCGCGCCCGTCGCAGCGGTCTGGCCGACCCGGAGATGCGGGCCGAATTGCAGCGCGTTGTGGTGATCAACGTGGCCGCCCTTGGCATATCGGCGCTGGGACTTGCCCTGGTCGTGGCGGGGATCGTCCTGGGCTAGATCCGGCCGTCAGGTTCGCACGGGCGCGGGCCGCATCGGTTCAACCGGACAAGACGTGGTGCCGGTCAGACCGGCATGTTGTCGAAACCGGCTTCGGTTTCGCTGTCGGACACACCCTTGGGGACAAGGTTTGCGCCCGGCATCAGCCCGGCCAGGGCGCGCATTTCGGCCAGAAGCAGCTGCATCCCCTGCGTTTGCAGGGTCAGGCCGGCTTCGATCAGCTCTGCCTCCTGACGGATCAGGTCGGCGGGGTTCAACGGGGTCTTGGCGCGAGCGGGGTTCATGGGGCGCATTTCCTGCAAAAGGGGGTCCAGGTCACGGCAACTAGCCGCGCCTCCAAGGTATCTTCGCCGCAGCAGACCCATTGCCCGTAGCTGCCATCGGCGATCCGGCTCAGAGCGAAACGGATCCGGGCGAAACGGATCCGGGCGATCTCGGACAGGCCGGCGGTGCCGGTCGCTTCCAGCACCTCGTCGCCCTCGCGTTCGATCGCAAGTTCCTGCCCGCCGGGATCATTGTGCGCCGCAAGTTCGCCTTCGATGGCCTCAAGTCGCACGCCAGGTTCTGTCATCCAGTCTTCCAGCATGGTCTTGCGGATCTTCAGGTGGGACTTGGCCGCGTCCGGCATGATCACTCTCCTGCGTGTCGGCCAAACCTCGCGCCGGATCGCGGGCCGCGCCTTGATGCAGGTCAACCTGCCGGCTTCCGCTTTGCGATCTCAGCGACTAAAGTCGCGCCGATTGCGCCCGGCAGCCGGGTGCGCACCAGTTGGAGAAGATCGATGGACATCCGCGCGCTGACCCCGGACTACGCCGTTTCCCCCCAGATCGACCCCGCGGATCTGACGGCGATCAAGGCCGCGGGCTTTGTCACGATCATCGACAACCGCCCCGACGGCGAAATCCCGCCCGACCTGCACACGCCCGTGATGCGCGCGGCGGCCGAGGCGCTGGGGCTGATCTTCGTGGTCAACCCGGTGATCGGCGGCCAGATGACCATGGACAACGTCACCGCCCAGCGGGCGGCCATCGCCGCCGCCACCGGGCCGGTCCTGGCCTATTGCGCCAGCGGCAACCGCAGCTCTGTGGTCTGGGCGCTGGCCCATGCCGGCACCCGCCCGACGGACGAGCTGATCGGCCTGCCGGCGCGGTTCGGCTACCAGCTGGAGCATCTGCGGCCCCAGATCGAGGCGCTTGCCGGCACGGCCGGCTGACCGGTCAACTGGCCGCGCGCAGATCGTCCGGGACTGCCGGCATTGCAGGGTCCGGCGCTGGCGCTGTCACCTCGACCGGGCGCAGGTGGGGTGCCGTTCTCGCCGGGCTTTCGGCCAGCGAGATTTTCAGGGCGCGCATCCCCCGGTACTGGCCAAGTCGGGCGCGGGCGATGCGTCGACCTTCCCGCGTCTCCAGCGTGATGGCGTCCAGTGCTGCTTGCGGCAGGTCCAGCACATCCCCTACCTGCAATGCCAGAATCCGGCCGATCGGCAGCACCAGACGCCCGACCACCGCATCAAGCCGGCAATCCGCCAGCTCGACCTGGGCGGCGAGGGCGGCCGTGAACTGGGGTGCTGCGTCCCCGGTCACCGCCCCAAGCCCGGCGGGGCGTTCCCCGCGACCGATGGCCGGCAGGATCAGGATGACCTGGCCGCTGCGGCCGGCGGAGCCAAGCGTGATTTCGGCCGACAGCACACGATAGCTGTCCTCCTCCAGCATCAGGCCAAGCGGGCGCACCTCGTCAAGGTAGGACGCATAGCGAAACCCCCCGGCCCAGACGAAATCGGCCTCATCGGCCAGGGTCTGGTCAAGGCCCGCCAGCGCCCGGTCAACCACGCCCGCGACCATTGCCGCGTCAATCCGCGTCGGCTTGCGCGCCGGAGGCGCTTGCGTCGAAAGCCGGCCCAGCGTCTGCATCTCGATCAGCGAGGCGGTGACGGACGGGGCCAGCATCAGCACCCCAAGCCCGCCCTGCGGCCCGTCGAGCAGCGCCACAAGGGCAAGGTGCGGTGCAAGATCAAGGATTTCAGCCAGACCTGCGCGGGTAACGGAAAGCTGGCGGATGTCGATGTCCAGCCCCATCGCATCCCGCGTGGCCCGGGCCAGCGCCAGCCGCCAGCCCCGGTCAGCGCCCGGAGCACCTTCAGCCAGAGGCTGGCGGGCGAGGTCGATCTTGCGGCGAAGGATATCGGTCATCGGCAGGTCCGCGTTGCTGGCCCTTGCAGCCTAGGGCATCGAGGCTTGACGAAGGGTTAAGGCGCGCCGGGCCCCGGGGTCAGGCCGCGACCTTTTCCAGCCGCAACGGCACCGTCACCCGGAAGGCCGCCCCGCCCTGCCCCGGCAGATAGGCGACCGACCCGCCCAGGTTCGCCATGATCTCGCGGCAGATCGCCAGCCCAAGCCCCGCGCCGCCGGCCCGGTTGGCATCGGTCAGGCGGGCGAACTTCTCGAAGATCAGGCTTTGGCTTTGCTTCGGAATCCCGGTGCCATTGTCGATGATGTCAATTGTCACCCGCCCTGACCGCTGGCGTACGGCGATGCGCAGCTCTGGCTGGCCGGCATCGCAGTATTTCCGCGCGTTCGAGATCAGGTTGATGAAGACCTGCATCAGTCGGTCGGCATCGGTGCGGATGAAGATCGCTTCCGATGCCAGGTCGCGATGAACGTGAAAGCCCCGCTCGGGCCGGGTCTGGCGCGCGGCGGTCAGGGCGGATTCCAGCATCTGCTGCAGGCTTGCCAGACCAAGGTTCAACTGCACCGTGCCGTTTTCCAGCACCGACAGGTCAAGCAGATCATCCAGCAGCCGGGTCAGCCGCTTGGTCTCGTCATGGATGACCTGTCCGTATTTCGACACCGTGCCCGCCGGCAGGTCGCCATCGGTCAGGATCTCGGAAAACGCCCGGATCGAGGTCATCGGCGTGCGCAGCTCGTGGCTGATCTGGCTGAGGAAGGCATCCTTCTGCAAGGAAAGCTGGGTCAGCTTGTCGTTCGCCTCGCGCAGGGCGCCGGCGGTGCGGGTCAGTTCGGTCTCGCGCGCTTCAAGCCTGGCCGAATATTCCATGATCTGCGCCGATTCGCTGGCCACCGCCATAAGGTCCTCGGCGGTCACGGCGGCGCGGCCGACCAGCTGGCTGATCATCGCATGTGCCGTGGCCGCCCCGACCGACCCGGACAGCCTGGCCTCAAG
>JANOER010000238.1:0-1865 GCA_031441285.1 Rhodobacterales bacterium | reverse complement strand
TGAAAAGCCCTGCGAAGGGTGGAGCATTGACGGCACCCCCTGGACCTGGGGGCAGGAACTCCTCTCCGAACAGTTCGACAAGATCGCCGACAGCGTCGAATTCGCCTATCGCCGCTTCCCCGCGCTGCAAAAGGCAGGCGTTAAGCGGGTGATCCACGGCCCCTTCACCTTTGCACCGGATGGCAACCCTCTGATCGGCCCTGTGCAGGGCCTGCGCAATTACTGGTCGGCCTGCGCGGTGATGGCGGGCTTCAGCCAGGGCGGCGGCATGGGTCTGGCCCTCGCGCAATGGATGATCGAAGGCGAGGTTGAACGCGATCCGCGCGGCTTTGACGTCAGCCGCTTCGGCACCTGGACCAGCCCCGGCTACACCGTGCCGAAGGTGATCGAGAACTACCAGATGCGGTTCTCTGTCTCTTACCCGAACGAGGAACGCCCCGCCGCCCGCCCCTTCCGCACCACGCCGATGTATGAGGTGTTTGACGGCATGAACGCGGTCTGGGGCCAGCAATACGGCCTCGAAGTGGTGAACTACCACGCGCTGCCGGGTGAGGCGCGCTATGAGGAGCCATCCTTCAAGCGGTCGAACGCCTGGGAAGCGACGCGTCAGGAAGTCATGGCGGTCCGCGAAGGCGTCGGCCTCAACGAAGTGCAGAACTTCGGCAAATACCGGATCACCGGCCCGAACGCGCGGGCCTGGCTGGACCGGATCATGGCGGGCAACATCCCGAAGCCCGGACGCCTGTCGCTGACCCCGATGCTGGCGCACAGCGGCAAGATCATCGGTGATTTCACCGTGTCCTGCCTTGGCGAGACCGAATTCCAGCTGACCGCCAGCTACGGCGCGCAAGGCTGGCATCAGCGCTGGTTCGAACAGAACATGGACGCGGGCGCAAGCGTCGAGAACATCTCGGACGCCCGCTCCGGCTTCCAGATCGCCGGACCGAACGCGCGCGAGCTGTTGTCCCGCGTGACCCGCAGCGATGTCGGGCCAGAGGCGTTCAAGTTCATGGACGTCCGCCGCATGACCGTGGGCATGGCCAACTGCATCGTGCAGCGCGTCAGCTATACCGCTGATCTTGGATATGAAATCTTCACCGACCAGATGTCGGTGCGCCACCTGTGGGACGTGCTCAACGCCGCCGGCAAAGACCTTGGCCTGCGCCCTTTCGGGATGCGGGCGATGATGTCCCTGCGGCTGGACAAGTGGTTCGGGTCCTGGGGGCGCGAGTTCAGCCCGGATTACACCCCGGCCGAAACCGGGCTTGACCGCTTCATCCGCTGGAACAAGGCGGCCGACTGGATCGGCAAGGCCGCTGCCACGGCCGAGAAAGCCTCGGGCCCGAAGCGCCGCCTGGTCAGCTTCATTGTCGATGCAAACGACGCCGACGTGGTGGCCTGGGAGCCGATCTGGCTGGACGGCGCGGTCGCAGGCTTCTGCACCAGCGGAGGCTACAGCCACACCACCGGCCGGTCGGTCGCCATGGGCTTCCTGCCCGCCGACCGGGTTCAGGACGGCTTGGTGTGCGAGATCGAGATCCTGGGCGAGCGTCGCACGGCCACCGTCCACCTTGCGCCCCTTTGGGACGACCGCGGGCGGATGCGGGGCTGACCGGCCCCGCTCTTGCCTCCCTGCCGGGCGGGCATCGCGGGGGGCAGCGAAGAGCGTCCGTCAGGAAGCGATAAGCGGCTTGACAGGACGGGCGCGCCGGACCCACGCTTTTGCGCATGACCCTGACGGTGCATGTCCTGATCCCCGCTGCCGGCGCGTCCTCACGGATGCGCGGGGCCGACAAACTGTTGCAGCCTGTCGGCGCCTTGCCGCTCTTGCGGCACGTCGCTGAACTGGCACTGGCCACCGGATC
>JANOER010000237.1:0-19435 GCA_031441285.1 Rhodobacterales bacterium | reverse complement strand
CCCAGAGGCTCGGTCGCGACGATGAAGTTGTTGATCGGCATGACGCGCGACGGATAGCTCGGCTCCAGCCCGCCGATATAGCCGTTGCCGGCAAGGATCACATGATCGGCGATGACCTGGCCCTGGGCGGTCCTGAGCGTGGCTTTGGGGCCGGGGGTGAAGGACAGCACTTCGCTGTTCTCATGGATGCGGGCACCCGTGGCGGCGGCAGCCTTCGCCAGACCGATCGCGAAGTTCAGCGAGTGGAGATGGCCTGCGCCCCGGTCAACCTCGCCGCCAGCAAAGCGGTCCGAGCCGATCAGGCCCCGGATGCCCGCGCGGTCAAGCGGCTGGATCTGATCATAGCCGTAGTCGCGCGCCAGCCGTTCGGCATAGGCTCGGGCGTGGTTGACCTCGGCGCCCGTATAGCAGGCATGGGCGACGCCGGGGCGTAGGGTGACCGGCATCTGGTGGCGGTCGATCAGGTCGCGGACGAGAGACTTGGCATCCTCGCCCATGTCCCAAAGCCGGCGGGCATGGTCGCGCCCGACCGCCTTTTCGATCCAATCCTGATCCTGCCGCTGCCCGCTGCCCACCTGCCCGCCGTTGCGGCCCGAGGCGCCGAAACCCACGCGGTGCGCTTCCAGCACCACGACGCTCAGGCCCTTTTCGGCAAGGTGCAGTGCGGCCGACAGACCCATGTAGCCGCCGCCAACGATGGCCACGTCTGCCCGCACCTCGCCCGTCAGGGCCGGAAAGGGGTCAAGCGGCGTGCGGGTCGCGGCATAGTAGCTGGCCGGGTACTCACCCGGCCGGTCATTGGCGTGCAGCAGGTTCAACGCCATCAGACGTTGAGCAGGAGATGCTCCCGCTCCCACGGGCTGATGACTTGCAGGAACTCTTTGTATTCGTTCCGCTTTACCGAGTCGTAGACCTTGCAGAAATCGGCACCCATGACCTCTTGCAGGGCTACGTCCTCCTCCAGAAGGTCCAGCGCGTCGCCAAGGTTCGCCGGGATATCCTCGTTGTCGATATAGGCCGAGCCGCTGAATTCCGGCCGCGCCTCGGTCTTGTTCATCAGGCCAAGATAGCCGCAGGCCAGGGTCGACGCGATGCCGAGGTAGGGATTGCAATCCATGCCGGGCAGGCGGTTTTCGACCCGGCGGGCGGCCGCACCCGAGATCGGGATGCGAAGGCCCGTGGTGCGGTTGTCCCGGCCCCATTCGAGGTTGATCGGGGCGGCGAAATCCGGAACGTAGCGACGGTAGCTGTTCACGTAAGGCGCGAACAGGGCCACGGCAGCGCCAAGGTGCTTTTGCAGCCCGCCGATGAAGTTCAGGAAGGCTTCGGTTTCCACTCCCTTCGGGCCGGCAAAGATGTTCTTGCCCGACTTCGCATCCACCACCGAGGTGTGGATGTGCATCGCCGAACCCGGCTCGCCTGCGATCGGCTTGGCCATGAACGTGGCAAAGCAGTCGTGGCGCAGGGCTGCCTCACGGATCAGGCGCTTGAAGAAGAACACCTCGTCGGCCAGGCGGATCGGGTCGCCATGGGCCAGGTTCAGCTCGATCTGGCCAGCGCCGCCTTCTTGCAGGATGCCGTCGATTTCAAGGCCCTGCGCTTCGGCAAAGTCGTAAAGGTCGTCGATGACCTTGCCGTATTCGTCGATGGCCGACAGGCTGTAGGCCTGCTTGCCCGCAGCCCGGCGACCCGAGCGGCCCATCGGCGGGATCACCGGCTGGTTCGGGTCGATGTTGCGGGCGGTCAGGAAGAACTCCATCTCTGGCGCCACGACCGGCGTCCAGCCCTGAGCCGCGTAAAGGTCACAGATGCGGCGCAGGACGTTGCGGGGCGAGAAGGGAACAAGGGTGCCCTCCTGATCCTTGGCGTCGTGAATGACCTGAAGCGTCACATCGGCGGTCCAGGGGGCGGCGGTGGCGGTGGACCAGTCGGGTTCCAGGATCATGTCCGGTTCGGTGAAGGCGTCAAAGGGGTTGTCGGCCCATTCGCCGGTGATCGTCTGCAGGAAGATGGAGTTCGGCAGGAAGTAGTTGGTCTGCTTGCCGAATTTCGCGGCTGGCATAGCCTTGCCGCGCGCCACACCGGCGATGTCGCCGATGATGCATTCCACTTCGTCCACCCGGCGGTTGCCGATGTAGTCGCGTGCTGCCTGTGGCAGCTGGTCGGTCCATTTGGACATGAGGTCACACGTACTTTGGGGGGTGGCCCCCGCGACTGACTATCAGGCGCGGAGCTTCTCGGCCCCAGTTTTTGTTTGGTGGTTAAGCAAGAATTGCGCAATCCGGTCGGCCATCGACGGGCTGTCGGTTGGGGTGTCGAGCCGGTCGGTCGCGGCCTTGAGGATCGGGTCCGGCACCAGGCCGGGGCCACGGAACTTGATCAGGCCCTCGATGAATTCCTTGCGGAATTCCGGGTGCGGCTGGACGGTGAACATACGGTCATCGTAGAGAAGTGCCGCGTTAGCGCAGAAATCTGTCGAGGCCAGAACCTGCGCGCCTTCGGGCTTTTGCGTGACCTGATCCTGATGCCAGGCGTTCAGGGTATAGGTCCGGTCGCCGAAATCGTATTCTGTCGGGCCGACGGACCAGCCGCCCTGGTATTTCTCGACCCGGCCGCCCATCGCCTGCGCGATGATCTGGTGGCCAAAGCAGATGCCGACGACAGGCACATGGGCGGCGTAGGCGGCGCGGATGAAGTCCTCGAGCGGCGGAATCCAGGCGTGGTCTTCATAGGCGCCGAACCGCGAGCCGGTGATCAGCCAGCCGTCACAGGCATGGATGTCGGCGGGAAATTCGTTCCGCAGCACCGCAAAGCGCCGGAAGGTCAGACCACGACCCGCAAGCAGGGTCTCGAAGAAATCCGGGTAGTCGCCCATGTCGGCGCGCAGGGCGTCGGGGCTTTCGCCGGTCTGGAGGATGCCGATCTGCATCATGGTTTCCCTTGGTTTTCCGTAAGGTGGGTCCGGAGGGTGGCTTTGGTCAAGGGGGTCGCTCTTCAGCCCTGACGGGCCTCATACGGTGTCGAGGTACAGCTCCACCCGTTCTTCCGGGGAAAGTTCGGCGATGTAGTGCAGTTCCTGCCGCTTGGTCTGCACCAGGTTGCGGATCAGTTCCTTCGGCAGGAAGCGCGACAGGATGTCGGAATGCTCGAACGCGTCAATCGCGTCGTCCCAGGTGGCCGGAATCTGCGGCAGATCCAGCGCATAGGCGTTTCCGATGATCGGCGCCGGCGGCTCCTTGCCATCCTCAAGCCCCATCAGCGCCGCGCCCAGAATGGCTGCCAGCATCAGGTAGGGGTTCACGTCGCCGCCCGCGACCCGGTGCTCGATCCGCCGCGCTGCGGGATTGCCGGCCGGAATGCGGATGGCCGAGGTGCGGTTCTCGTAGCCCCAGGAGATTGCGGTCGGGGCGTGCTTGTCAGGCACCAGCCGGTCATAGCTGTTCAGGTGCGGCGCGAACAGCAGCGTCGAGTCATGCATCGCGTCAAGGCAGCCGGCCACGGCATGGCGTAGCTGGTTGGTGCCTTTCGGACCACCGCTGTCGAAAATGTTGTCGCCCTTTTCGTCCAGGATCGAGAAATGCGTGTGCAGCCCCGAGCCGGAGTATTCGGCATAGGGCTTGGCCATGAAGCTGGCGGCAAAGCCATGGCGGCGCGCCAGACCCTTGACCAGCATCTTGAACAGCCAGGCATCGTCGGCAGCGCGCAGCGCGTCGTCGCAATGCATCAGGTTGACCTCGAACTGGCCCAGCCCGGTTTCCGACGTGGTGGTGTCGGCGGGAATGTCCATCGCCTCGCAGGCGTCGTAAAGGTCGGTGAAGAAGGTGTCGAAGGCGTCCAGTGCGCGGATCGACAGCGTCTCGGCGGCCTTGCGGCGCTTGCCCGACCGGGGCGAGGCCGGAACCTGCATGGTCTTGCCCGAGTCGTCGATCAGGAAAAACTCAAGCTCCATCGCGCAGACCGGGGTCAGGCCGCGGGCCTTGTAGCGCTGCACCACGGCGTTCAGCGCGTGACGGGGATCGCCCTCGTAGGGGGTTCCGTTTTCGCGGAACATCCAGATCGGCAAGAGGGCAGTCGGCGCTTCAAGCCAGGGCATCGGCATGAAGCCGCGCTCGGTCGGCTTCAGGACGCCATCGGCGTCGCCCTGTTCGAACACCAGCGGGCTGTCGTCGATATCTTCGCCCCAGATGTCAAGGTTCAGGACCGAAAACGGAAAGCGGGTTCCGTTCTTGACCACGTTGTCGGCAAAACGGGCGGGAACACGCTTGCCGCGTGCCTGGCCGTTCAAGTCGACGGCGGCCACGCGAATGGTCCGCACGTCGGGGTGCTTTCGCAAATAATCTTTCATCATCATTCAAACAGGAAAGGCACGGTCCCCGCGCCCCGAACCGCCCCGGCCATGCCGGAAAGGTCCGTCTGATGCGCAGGTTCGGACCATGCCCTTGGTCCTTCCCCTGGTTTCGATCGCCTTCCCGTGCCAGCCCGGATTTCGGTGCCATCCACGGTCCCAGGCGGGTGCCCGGATAATTTGATCAAAAGTAGCCTACTATCGGATGAGCTGCGGACGCAAGCGGATTCTGCTTTTGACGTTCGACGGCAGGTGCCGATTCAGCCGCCGGTTCACCAATGCGAACAGCCCGGTCACGATCAGGGTCAGGCAGATGAAGTAGGCCGCCACGATCGGATAGGGGACGAACGGGTTGAAGGTCTTGTCGGCAAAGTAGTTGGCGTAGTAAAGCGCGTCGCCCTTCTGCCGAAACGCCGGGAAGCCACTGAAAAAGACCAGCGTGGTGGCGTGAAAGAGGAAGATTGCCTCATTGGTGTAGGACGGCCAGCCCAGCCGCAGCATCGTCGGCCACTGGATGCGTTTGAACTTCTGCCAGCCGGTGATGCCAAAGGCCTCGGCCGCCTCGAGGTCGCCCCTGGGGATGGATTTCATCGCGCCGTGGAAGATCTCGGCGGCATAGGCCGAGGTGTTGAGGAACAGCACGAACAGCGCTCCGGCCCAGGCGCGGGTGGTCCAGGCGGTTTCGACCGTGATCCCAAGAACACTGATCCCGGTCTTGGGCAGAAGCTGCAATGCCTCGTAGGCCAGGAAGAACTGGATGAAGAGGGGCGAACCGCGGAAGACGAAAACGAACCATTCGGCGGGCTTGCGCAGGACGGCGCGGGGCGAGGATTTCGCCAGCGCGACCATGACCGCAAGACCAAAGCCGAAGGCAAGCGCCAGAACCCCGAAGTAGATGTTCCAGATCAGCCCGGAGCCGATCAGCGTGACCTGCTGGCACAGGGTGAAGTCGGTCTTGGGCAACAGGTTCTCGCCGATCCCGATCGACCGCAGCCCGTAAGCCTGGATGGTTTCCCAACAGGTCATGCCTTGGCCTTCCGCAGGGCTTCGCCGCCAGCCGTGGCCTGGCCGCGCGACAGCCGGGCCGACAGCCGGGCCAGCGCGATTTCGGAAATCCGGGTGAAGGCAAGATAGAACACCAGCAGCCCCAGGAAGTAGAACAGCCGCCAGTCGGGGTGCGGGTATTCGTAGGCCTGGGTTTTCGACCCGCCCAGCTCGCGCGCCCAGAAGACGATGTCCTTGACGCCCAAGAGGAACAGCAAGGGCGTGGCCTTGATCAGGATCATCCACAGGTTCGACAGGCCGGGCAAGGCATAGACCCACATCTGCGGCACAAGGATGCGGCGGAAGACCTGGCCGTGGCTCATCCCGTAAGCCTCGGCGGTCTCAAGCTGCGCGCGCGGGACCGCTCCCATCGCGCCGTAAATGACGTTCGCGGCAAAGGCGCCGAAGACGATGGCAAAGGTGAAGACCGCAAGGCCGAAGCCGTAAGCCTGATGCCAGATAGCCGAGGAGGCCCCAAGTGGCACCTTCGCCTCGGGGCAGACGCGGAACTCCAGCCCCTGACGGACAGGTTCGGTCCAGTCGGGGCAGACGATCTGGTGCTTGGTCCACTCGATGCCCTGGTCAAGGGCAATGACGAAGAAGAGGAAGAACACGATGTCCGGCACACCGCGCACGATGGCGGCATAGCCCTTGCCCAGGAGGCTGACCGGCAGGATCCGCGACCGGGCGGCGGTTGCCCCGGCAAAGCCGCAAGCCAGTGCCGCCGGGGCGGTGATCGCCAGCAACATCAGCACGACCACGAAGGACCAATAGAAATCTAGATGCTTGCCCGAGGTCAGGTAGCACGCGGCCCAGGTCAGGCCTTCGATGGATTTTGGGTCGGCACACGCCTCGAACATCGGGAAGTGGGGCGCGACCCGAGGCCGCGCCCTGCCCTTTTCAGAACTTGGCCGTTTCCGGACCGAAGTGCTTTTCGATCAGCGCGTTGAGGCTACCATCATCCTTCATCGACTGGATCGCGGCATCAAGCTTGCCCTTCAGCTCGGCGTCGCTTTCGCGCAGGCCAAGGCCCACACCACCGCCAAGCTGAACGGGCTCGCCGACGAACATCAGCTCGCCGTTCGATTCCGCCACGATCGGCGCAAGGAAGTCCTTGTCGGCAAAAACGGCCACGGCCTCGCCGTTGCGGACGGCGGCGACGGTTTCGTCAGGTGTGGCGAATTCCAGCAGCGTCGCGCCCGCTTCGGCGACATAGCCCGCTTGGATGGTGGAAACCTGTGCGGCGATGTTGCCTTTCAGGTCGGCGTCCGCTGCAAGCGCCACGAA
Organism: Rhodobacterales bacterium; assembly: GCA_031441285.1. GTDB lineage: Bacteria > Pseudomonadota > Alphaproteobacteria > Rhodobacterales > Rhodobacteraceae > Tabrizicola. Next base: position 12,759 of record JANOER010000237.1, on the reverse strand, counting down.
GGCCGAAGCGGCCGGCGGGAAGTAGTTCTGGCTGAAGTCGATGACTTCCTCACGCTCGTCAGTGATGCTCATCCCGGCGATGATGACGTCATAGTTGCCCGACTGCAGGTTCGGAATGATCGAGTCCCACTCGTTCGTCACCCATTCGCAGGTCAGGGTCGCGCGCTTGCACAGCTCGTCGCCAACGTCACGCTCGAAGCCCGCGACTTCGCCGGCATCGTTGATGAAGTTGAAGGGCGGGTAAGCGCCCTCGGTGCCAAGTCGCACCACGTCCTGTGCGACGGCCGCACCGGATACCGCGATCAACGCGGTGGCTAGAAGCAGTTTTTTCATCCTTTGGTCTCCCCAATTGGTCGGATGGTGATCGCTGGTCCTAGTTGAACCAGCGGGTTTCGATTGTCTGCATCGTCCCGTCGGCGCGCATCTCGTTCAGCGCGGCGTTCAGGCTGTCAAGCAGATCGATGTTGCCTTTGCAGACGGCCATGCCGACGCCGTCGTCCGGGATCAGGTCTGAGTAAAGAAAGTCCAGCCCGTTCGCCGCCATGACCCGCGCCACATCCTCGCGGGTCTGGAACGGGCCGAGTGCCAGATCGACCGTCCCTTGATTCAGCGCGGCCAGCACTTCGGGTTCGGTCGCAAAGCTGAGATGGCGCAAGCCGCGGTCGCGCAGGTAGGCCTCGTGCACCGTGCCAGACTGCACGGCGATCAGCGCCTGGGCGGGTGCCGGCGCGCCGGAGCGGCCGATGAACCATTCCTCGGGATCGGTCGAATGGTAGGGTTCGGTGAAATCCACCAGCTTGCGCCGCGCGTCGGTGACCGCGATCCCACCGATCACCACGTCAAACTCGCCCGAGATCACGCCAGGGATCAGACGGTCGAAATTCGCCAGCGTCCAGCGGCAGGTCAGGCCTGCGCGGGTGCAGACCTGGTCCATCACGTCGCGTTCGAACCCGGTGATCGTGCCGGCGCTGTCCAGATAGGTGTAGGCCGGAAACGGCGCGTCGGTGCCGATGATGACCGGCTCGACCGAGGCGAGGATCAGGCCGGTTGCCAGACCTGCGATGATGCCAGAGCAGACCATCAGCCCGTAGTCGCCGACAGAAACCCGCGCAGCCGGTCGCTTTGCGGGTTGCCGAACAGGGCTGCGGGGGCACCCTGTTCCTCGATCAGGCCCTTGTGAAGGAAGATCACATGGTCGGAACAGTCAGCGGCAAGCTTCATGTCGTGGGTGACCAGCAGCATGGTCCGTCCCTCGTCGGCCAGGGCCTTGATGACCCTGACGACCTCTTGTTCCAGTTCCGGATCAAGGGCGCTGGTCGGCTCGTCAAAAAGCAGGGCGCGCGGCTCCATGCACAGCGCGCGGGCGATGGCGGCGCGCTGTTGCTGGCCGCCGGACAACTGCGCCGGCCAGGCGTCGGCCTTTTCGCCGATCCCGACCTTGGCCAGGTAGTGGCGGGCTCTTTCCTCGACTTCCTTCGGGTCGCGCTTCAGCACCGTCACCGGCGCCTCCATCACGTTTTGCAGCACTGTCAGGTGCGACCAGAGGTTGAACTGCTGGAACACCATCGACAGGTTGGTGCGGATCCGCGTCACCTGCGCGCGGTCGGCGGGGTGGCGGCTAAGGCCCTGACCTTTCCAGTGGACGGCCTCGCCCTCGAAGCGGATCTCGCCTTGCTGGCTGTCCTCCAGAAGGTTGCAACAGCGCAACAGCGTGGACTTGCCCGACCCGGACGACCCGATCAGGGACACGACATGGCCGCGCGGGGCGGTAAGGTCGACGCCCTTCAAGACCTCAAGCGGACCATAGCACTTGTGCAGGTCGCGAATCTGGATGACCGGAGTTTCGTCGGCGGCAGCTGGCATCAGGCTTCGGGGCTGGGGCATATGGCGGGGCAGTAGGACCGAGAATCCGGGCCAATGCAACGTCGATTCGCCAGAAAACCGGGCGTTTCGGCGGTGATTTGATCAGAAGCGCGCGGCAATCTGTTCCGGTGCCGAAGGATTCGGCACCGCAAGATAGGCGGCGATCGGAATCCGGGAGACGCCCCGAAGATGCAGCGTGGCCCGGTCGGCGGGGGTCAGCGCGGCGATGGCTTCGGCGACCGCGTCGAAGGTTGCCCCGGTGTCAGCACCGCGCGCGGCGATGAGGGGCAGTCCGGGCGAGGGATCGGTCACGGCGATGACGCGCAGGCGTGCGGCAAGCTCGGCCTCGTCGTCCCGCATCAGCGCATGGGTCACGGCGTCAAGCGCCGCAATGTCGGCACGGCCATCGGCGACGGCCAGCGCCGAACGACGGTGCCCCCCGGTCATCAGCGCCGGTGGCAGCCGGATGCCAAGCTGTGCTGCATGGGTCTGCGGCGCGGCCCATCCGGATTGCGACAGGGCCTCGTTATAGGCGAAGGGCGCGCCGTGAAAGTCGCCAAGCGTCGGGCGCGGGTCACCCGCACGCACCACAAAGACCGACCGGTAATGGCCGGGCGGGCAGCCCTCGACGCCGTAGTCCGGCGTGCCGACATAGGCCACCTTGCTGTGCAGCACGGCCCGGAACGGGTAGCCGCAGGTCTGCGACAGGACCAGATCCGGCGCTTCCCAGGCCGGCCAATAGGCCGCTTCGCCCCGGGTCAGGGCCACCGGGGCGGCGATGCCCCGCGCCTGAAGAGCGCTGCGGATCAGCGCCCAAAGCCGGTCGTTCGCGGCCATCGCTGCACCGAAATCATACATGCCCAGGCTGGCGATCATTCCTGCTGTGCCTGCCGTTCCGCGCGGTGCCGGGCCTGGGCGGATTCCACATCCGTCAGGCCCAGAAGCGTCGCCACCATCCGCATCAGCCGGTCTTCAAGCGCGTCGCGCTGGCCGTCGACCAGAACGACCGACCACAGCGCAGACATAAGCTCGGACCGGTCCTCAAGCGCGGTGGCCGCCTTCAGCGCCTGCGTGAAGCGGACGGTATCGGGGGCGTGCGATTCCAGCGCCTCGGCCTCGGAGCGCAGCCGTGCCGCCGTGCCGCCTCGAACGGGTCAAGGCCGTGCCGATGGGCCAGGACGCGGTCGATCCGTTCCACTTCCTCGGCGGCGTAAAGCCCGTCGGTGCGGGCGACACGGACCAGAAGGGCGGCCAGCGCCAGCCGGGCATCCGGCTCGGGCAGGCGGGCGGGTTCGGGGGCCAGAAGGCGGCGGAGAATATCGATCATGGGGTCTTTCTAGGGCCTCTGACGCGGCTTGGAAAGCGTGGCAAAATGTTTGGACAGCGCCGCAAGCTCGGTTTCAAGACCGTAAGGCGGGTTCACGACGAAAAGCCCCGAGCCTTCCATCCGATGCCCGTCACGCACCGGGGGAAAGCGGACCTCGTGGCGCAGGGCGTCCGGCAGTGCGCTGGCAAGGGCAGTCAGCATCGGGACATGCGCGCGGCCTGCCAGCAAGGGATACCACAGGATCAGGCAGCCCACGTTCCACTTGCGGTTGATCGTGGCGATATGGCCGGGGATCGCGTCGTAATCCGCCTTCACCTCATAGGACGGGTCGATCAGCATCAGCCCGCGGCGCGGGGTGGGCGGGGTCAGGGCCAGCGCCATGGCGAACCCGTCCTCCTGATGGACATGCGCGCCCCACTCGCCGGCACTGGCGCGCAGAAGCGCCGCTTCCTGCGGGTGCAGTTCGGCCAGGTGGATCGTATCCGTCTCGCGCAGGCCAAGGGCGGCGATCAGCGGCGAGCCGGGATAGGCCCGCGGGCCATAGGCGGCGCGGGTCTCCTCCAGCCGCTGGCGATAGGGATGGGTCCTGGCAAACCAGCTTTCGGCAAGCGCGATGCCGCCTGCAGCCTCGCCGGTCTTCAGGGCCGCATCGGACCCAAGGTCATAGACGCCGCGCCCGGCGTGGGTCTCGATATAGCAAAGCGGCTTTTCCTTCTGCGTCAGATAGTCCAGCACCCAGGCCAATGCCGCATGCTTGTGGACATCGGCAAGGTTACCTGCGTGGAAATGGTGCTGATAGGAAAGCATGGGTCTGCCTACCCGGCTTTGCCCCGCTTGAAAAGCTGCAAGCGGCTTGATCCTCTGGCGCGGTCCGCGTAGGACCGACAGGGAATTAAAAGCGGAGCCGTGATGGAAATCTTCACCTACGAGGGCTTGGTAGCCCTGATGCAGGTCATCGGGATCGACCTTGTGCTTGCGGGCGACAACGCCATCGTCATTGGCCTTGCCGCGGCGGGTCTGCCGAAAGAGTTGCGCAAGAAAGCGATCCTGGTCGGGATCATCGCGGCGACGGTCATGCGGATCGGCTTTGCCCTGATGACCACGCAGCTGCTTGAGATCGCCGGCCTGTTGCTGGCGGGGGGCCTTCTGCTCTTGTGGGTTTGCTGGAAGATGTGGCGCGAGCTGTCGACTTCGCACGGGGCCGAGCAGGCAGCCGCCGAGGCTTTGGCAGATTCCGATCTGAACGCGGATGGGTCCATCGCGGGCGGAGCGCCGAGGAAAACCTTCCGCCAGGCCGCGACCCAGATCGTGGTTGCCGACGTCTCGATGAGCCTCGACAACGTCCTGGCTGTCGCCGGTGCGGCGAAAGACCATCCGACAGTCCTGATCATCGGCCTTGTCCTGTCGATCGCCTTGATGGGCTTTGCCGCAAGCTACATCGCCAACCTGCTGAACAAGCATCGCTGGATCGCCTATGTCGGTCTGGTGATCATCCTTTATGTCGCGCTGAAGATGATGTGGGAGGGCTGGCACGAGGTGCAGCCGATGGTCATGGGCATGATGGGCTGACACCCGCTGCGGGCCTGACGATCCCCCAAATGACGAAGGCCGGGACCGCGAGGGTCCCGGCCTTTTTCATTCGGGGCCGGGTCAGGCCGGCCTTGTGTTGGTGAAAGCTTCCCCGGCCTGCGGCGCTGTGGTTGCGATCCCGGCCCCGTGACGGGTCAGACCAGCCAGGGCTGCACGTCGGCGGCCTTCGACCAGGCGCCGTACCAGCTGTCGAACAGCTGCAACTGCGCCTCGATCCAGCCCAGCTGGCTGGGCGACAGCCGGTCGCTGGGGGTGAACTGCAGCGCAAACTCGGGATTTCCGCGCAGAACCATCATGTGCTTGAAGTAAAGCACCAGGTCCGGCCCGGCATCGACTTTGGCCAGTTCGTAAAGATTGTCGTCCAGCTCTTTCGCCAGTCGGCGGGCGGTGGCATCTCCGGCGGCAGCGGCGCGGCAGAGGGCAACCAGTGTCAGGATCTCACGCGGAAGCACGTTGCCGATGCCAGAGATGGCACCTGTAGCACCGCAGTTGACGTAGCCGTGGTAGACGGCGGTATCGACGCCGATCATCAGCGTGACCGACGCATCAGCGCTGGTGATGTGTTCGGCGGCATAGGACAGATCGTCCAGCCCGCCGAACTCCTTGAAGCCCACCAGGTTCGGATGTTCGGCCCGCAGCGCGAAGAACAGATCGGCCCGGGTGGCGAAGCCGTAGTAGGGGCTGTTGTAGATCACCGCCGGAAGGCCGGGCGCCGCCGCGAGGATGGCCTTGAAATGGTCCCGCTGGGCCGCGATCACCGGGCCGCGCGACAGCACACGCGGGATCACCATCAGACCATGCGCGCCGACCCGCGCCGCATGCGCCGCGATGGCCACTGCGGCTGCGGTGTTGATCGCCCCGGTGCCGACGACAACCCTAAGCCCGGCCCCGACCAGACGCTCCACCCCTTCCATCCGCTGTGCGTCGGTCAGAAGCGGCCAGTCGCCCATCGACCCGCAATAGACCACCGCCGACATGCCCAGCGACACAAGCTCCTGCGCTTTTCGCACCAGCGCGTCGAAGTCGGGGCTGCGGTCGGCCTTGCAGGGGGTCATCAGGGCCGGGATCGTGCCCGAGAAGATACTGGTGTCCATGGCGTGCTCCAAGTGATGCAGAGGGTGGCGGGGATGATTTTTGCGGTTAAGTATAATCTTTGTATTTTTAATGTCGACTTGAAATCCGGGCGTGCCGTGCCAACGGTCTGGCCGGCCGTTCAGGCTTTCAAAGCGTGATCTCGTGGCGCGGGTCGGGGGCGATCATGGTTTTGATCTGCTGGACGATCTTGCCGGCGTGGTCCTTGGCAAGCCGGTCGGAAAGGTCGACATCGCGCGCGGTGATCGCGGCAAGGATCGCCTCGTGTTCCAGGATATAGGGGTGGGGCGAGGTGGCCTGAAAGCTGGTGTAGTAGTACAGGCGCAGGATGCGGCGGCCCTCGTCCAGTAGGCGCGAAAAGAGGCCGATGTAGTAAGGATTGCGCCCGGCCTCGGCGATGGCCGAGTGGAAATCGCGGTTCGCGGCGATCATCGCAAGGTCGTCGCCGGCATGGACGGTCGCGGCGAAGGCCACCTGCAAGGCTTGCAGCCGGGCAAGGTCGGCGTCGCTGCGGTGTTCGGCCGCCAGCCTTGTGGTTACCCGGTACATCAGCACCAGCGCGTCGAAGAAGGCGGCAAGGTTGGCAAAGTCGATCGGGGCCACCATGGTCGACCGGTTCGGCAGGGTGACGATCAGCCCTTCGCCAGCCAGCCGCACCAGCGCCTCGCGGATCGGGGTGCGCGACATGCCGAAGCGTTCGGCAAGCTGGATCTCGTCGACGATGCTGCCGGGGGCAAGGCCGAGGTTCAGGATCTCCTCGCGCAGGATGTCGTAGACCAGCCGGACACCGGACCCGCGCTTGCGGTCGGACTTCGGGCTTTCCTCCGGATCGGTCATCGCGTGGTGCCCCCTGGCTCAGCCAGCCAAGACGGCAGGTCTTCCGGCGCGCGCCCGGTTTGCGCAGCCGCCGCACAGGCGACAAGGCCGCCGAAGCGCACCGCACAGCCCGTCAGGCCCGGGCCATAATGCGCGTATTTGCCCGAGTTCGTCATCAGGGTGCGGGTTGCCGAGGGAAACACCGGTTGCGAGATCGAGCACCAGCACAGATCGGGCAGGATCTGCACACCAGACGCCTGCAAGCGGTCGATCAGCCCTTCGGCGGTGGCATCGGCGATCACCTGCCGCCCTGCGGTCACGATTGTCGGGACGGTGACCTTGCCGCCGTCCAGTGCCCCGGCAAAGGCCCGCATTTCCTCAAGCGATGCGTGCGGGCTGCCAATCGCCACCAGCTGGATTGCGCTGTCGCCCTGGTTCAGCGCGCGCCAGCCGGCCTGAAGATCTTCCAATCTTAGCCGGACCTGGTCGGCCTGCGGGGAAATCCGGTCCGCCTCGGGCGTCACGCCGTCGATGTGCAACATCGGTGCGGCCGAGGTGGTGCCGAAAGCCGCACACAGGGCCTTCAGCGCCTCGGGTGTCGGCCGGGCCGGGGCAAGGCCGCGCAGCAACGGGATGCGGTCGGGCGAGGCCTTGCCCGCAAGGTAGCCAATCAGCGGCCATACGGCATCATCGACCCCGGGGGGCAGGTCCACGTCGATGATCCGCCGGGCCGCGCGGTGTTGGTCAAGATACACCCCCGCCAGCGGCGCCCGCCCGGTCAGCGCGATGCAAAGATCAAGGAAATCCGGATGCTTGGCCGTTCGCGCGCCGATCACCGAATTGGCATAGATCACGGCATTCGATTCCGACCAGGCGATCGCCTCGCCTTGCGAAGGGGCGCTGTCCAGAAGGTAGGGCGCGCAGGTGAATGTCGGCTGGCAGCCCATCCGGACATAGGCATCGGCCAGCCTTTGGGCCGGTCCGCCAAAGAGGTCCGGCACCCCTTGCGCCCGCCAGTTCGCATGGTCGACCGAAATCGCGTTCATCGTCGTGGGGATACAAACCTTGGCCCCGGTTGCGGCCATCGTCTCGGCGAAGGTCAGGTTGGCGGGGCTGGCATAGATGCAGCCATCGATATGGCCTTGCGTCACATCGATCAGGCAGTCCGCGCCCTGACTGACCGCCATCGCCCGGATAATGCGCATGGCGATCTGGGCGGCCTTGCCGTCCGCCCCGTCCAGCATGGCCCGGTCGCGGTCGGTCAGGCGCAGCGCATGTTCGGCAGGGCGGGCAAGCGGCAGGGTAAGGTCGCCCGCGTCGATCCCCGCTGCGATCCGGGCATGGGGCCGGGCAGCAAGCGCGTCCCAGCCGGGCTGTTCAAGGCGCAGGATCGGAAGCGGGCGGTCGAACATCTCGGCCGCGATCATCGCGCCTAGGGTCACCACGTCCTCGGGTTGGCTGAACAGGATGGCCGCAGGGGCCTTGCCGTTCAGGACCATCTCCAGCAGGACACCCGATCCGGTGCAGGACCCGCGCGTCGAGGGCAGCATCAGCACGGTGCCACTGACGCTGCGTCCGTGAAGCGGGTGATGGACGTCGATCACCGTCCCGCTGGCCGGGTCGATCCCGCCCCAGAAGCTGAGCGGTTCGGTCGAGGCCAGGACCGGCCCCTCGGCCATGCCGGCAAGGATCACGCGTGCGGGGCCGGTCATCGAACGACAAACCCCTTCGCATAGGGGTCACGGTCATCGATGAAGATCGTGTTGATCCCGGTCTGCCGCGCCCAGCCCCCGACCGAAGGGATGATCGCTTGGCGGCCTGCCACCTGCGTTTCGGCCTCTACCCGCCCCTTGAAGATCGAGCCGATGATCGATTCATGGTGGAAGTCGTCGCCGACCTTCAGCCTGCCTTTGGCATGCAGCTGCGCCATGCGGGCCGAGGTGCCGGTGCCGCAGGGTGACCGATCAATCGCCTTGTCGCCGTAAAACACCGCATTGCGGGCATGGGCGCCGGGTTGGGTCGGCGCGCCGGTCCACAGGATGTGCGACAGGCCGCTGATCCGGGGGTCGGCGGGGTGGGTGAAGTCGTATGCATCGTTCAACGCCCGGCGCAGCCTTGGCGACAGGCCGACAAGGTCGGTCGCGGTGAAATCGGCCATGTCGCGGAAGACGCGCTGCGGTTCGACGATGGCATAGAAGTTGCCGCCGTAAGCCACGTCGACAACCACCTCGCCCAAACCGTCAATCGTTGCGGTCAAGCCTTCGGAATGCAGGAACGAGGGCACGTTGGTCAGGCGCACTTCCTCGACAAAGCGGCCCTCCTGCCGGTAGGCGATGTCGACCTTGCCGGCGGGGGTGTCCAGCGACAGGGTGCCGGGGCTGCGGGGCTGGATCAGGCCGTTCTCCAGCGCCATGGTGACGGTGCCGATGGTGCCGTGCCCGCACATCGGCAGGCAGCCCGAGGTTTCGATGAACAGGATGCCTGCGTCGCAATCGGGCCGTGTCGGCGGATACAGGATCGCGCCCGACATCATGTCATGCCCACGCGGCTCGAACATCAGGCCGGTGCGGATCCAGTCGAACTCCCGCAGGAAATGCGCCCGGCGTTCCAGCATATCCTTGCCGTCAAGCCTTGGGCCGCCGCCCATCACCAGCCGGACCGGGTTGCCGCAGGTGTGGCCGTCAAGGCAGGTGAAGGTATGGGTGGGCATTGGAAGTGTCCCGGGCTTGGTCCGGGGTCAGTGTCTCAGGGTGGAAGCCGGGGCGCAAGGTTTAAATACATGGAGTATACAAGATGGGGCGCGGGGCGGCACAGAGTCGGGTCGGGCCCCGACCTACCCCGCATCAGAGCCTTCGATGATGCAGACATCGGCCAAGGCACATCGGGTCCGCAGGGGCAGGATCGTCTGGTACTCGGGCGAGGCATAGCAGGCTTTTGCCGTCGCCAGATCGGGAAACTGGACCACAATCGTGCGCGGCCGCATCTCGCCCTCGATCACCTCTTGTGTGCCCCCCCGCACGATCAGCCGACCGCCGAAGCCGGCAAGGACGTCCGGAACCAGACTACTGTAGTCCAGGTAGGCCCCAGTGTCGGAGACCGAGACATGAGCAATCCAATATCCATGCGGCATGAGCGGTGTCCTTGGGTTGAGGATGGGTCAGGGGTGCGTCAAGCGACGGTGCCATCAACATTAGCTGAAATGCGGTTCCGGAGGTTGCCAACAATGCGACGGCTCCCGAAGGCGGGACCGTTGCGAATTCCGGGTCGACGCCAAGTGCATCCGGCCGACCGCAGGCTGCGCTCGTGCAGTTGAGCGGTGCCCGCGGGATCGCTTACAAGGCGGTATCGTAGCGGCACAAGCGGGCGACGTCCTGGAAGCGAACATGGCGATGCGCCAGCAGGTCAGGGGTGGAGCGCAGAGAACCCATGGCACAACCGGGTTGTGACGCCCCGCCTTTGGCCCACGCAAAACAGACGGAAATCGCGCGCGACAAGAGCGAGACCGTTGACCTCTCTCCAACGATCCCGATCCCGGCCCCTGGCCACCTACCAGCTCCCCGCGCTTGCCATGCTTGCCCAAGGTTCCGCCGGGGCCTTCGCGGCCCCCCGCTGCAACAGCTCAACCGACACGTTGTCGGGCGAGCGGACAAACGCCATCCGCCCATCCCGCGGCGGCCGGTTGATCAGCACCCCGTTCTTTTGCAGATGCGCGCAGGTCGCATAGATATCGTCCACCTCATAGGCCAGATGCCCGAAGTGCCGCCCGTCCGACGGCAGCCCGCTGTCGCCGTCCCAGTTGTAGGTCAGCTCCACCGGGCAATCCTCCTGCCCCGGAGGTGCCATGAACGCCAGCGTGAAGCGCCCCTGCTCGCTTTCATGCCGCCGGATCTCTTTCAGGCCCAAAAGCCGGTAGAACGCGATCGACCTTTCCAGATCCTTCACGCGCACCATGGTGTGCAGATACCTGATCGCCATCTTATCCTCCATTGATCCATTCATCTTGCGGTATCCCCGCACCTGACCGCAAGGTATAGTCGCCTTCGACTCGAACCCGATGAGGCCCCGAAATGCCGCTCACCCCTGAACAGCTGTCCGAGATCGAGGCCGCAAGGGCCACGCCCCGCCAAACCCTTCGCGCGGTCAGCGACGGGATGGAGGCGCATCTTTACCGCGCCATCCCCGTCCTTGACCACGGCTTCATCCGCGTCGTCGACTACATGGGTGACGATGCTGCCATCGTGCAGGCCGCCCGCGTGTCATATGGGGCGGGCACCAAGCACGTCCAGAACGACGATGGCCTGATCCGCTACCTGATGCGCCACTGGCATTCGACTCCGTTCGAGATGTGCGAGGTCAAGCTGCACGTCAAGCTTCCGGTCTTCGTCGCCCGCCAGTGGATCCGGCACCGCACCGCCAACGTCAACGAATACAGTGCTCGCTATTCGATCCTGGACCGTGAGTTCTACATCCCCGCACCCGAACACCTCGCCGCCCAGTCGGTGGTGAACAACCAGGGCCGGGGCGAGGTGTTGACGGGCGAGGAATCCGCCCGCGTGCTGGAGATGCTGAAATCCGACGCCAACCGCGCCTATGACCATTACGAGGCGATGCTGTCCCAAGACGGCCAGCAGGGCCTGGCCCGAGAGCTTGCCCGCATGAACCTGCCCGCCAACATCTACACCCAGTGGTACTGGAAGGTCGACCTGCACAACCTGTTTCACTTCCTGCGCCTGCGCGCCGACCCCCACGCGCAGTATGAGATCTGGGTTTATGCCGAGGCGATTGCCGCCTGTGTCAAGGACTGGGTGCCACTGGCCTATGCGGCGTTCGAGGACTACCGGATGGGGGGGGTCACGCTGTCGGGACGCGCGATTGCGGTGTTGAAGCGGAGGTTGGCGGGGGAGGCGGTGACGCAGGAGGCCTCGGGGATGAGCAAGGGGGAATGGCGGGAATTTGAGGGGGTTTGGGGGTGAGTGAGAGTGTCACTGTACCAAAGACTGAAAGGCCAATATCGCGACGGTCACTACTTGATGGATCGAAGTTTGCACTAGGACTGGTCATCGGCGGCACTTCAGTCCTTGTTTTCTGTATATGGCTAAGTATTTCACAGATTTCAGAATCCAAAGACAATACACTCATTGGTGTGATTATAGGCGGATTTTTAGCGGGCTCCTTTTCCCTTATAGCGACGGTTCTAACTAACTACTTCATGATACGTGACTCTAGCGATCGAAGGATTGATGAGTTGGAGAAGGTTGCTGCTTCGTGCTTTCAGAAACTGCACTCCACTCGGGATACCATGGTCAAAGCCTATCGCCACTATCTCGATGGAAGTTCAGCTAACGTCATCCGATACGGTGCGCAGAACGAGCCAACGAGGCAATTGCCAAAACCGTTGGCATTTTCAAAGGTTGATCGCAGGCTCTCAGATGATGAATTGTCTCTAGCTGTTCCATCCCGGATGATCACATAGACCCTCGGCGCTCTGCGTTTTTCATGGCAAGATCGATCCTGAGGGACATTCGAAGCGGAGTTCGGGCATGTTGATCCATCTTCACAAGCAGGCGACGACGACGCCGAAGGTTCGGGCGGCGATCCGGGCCAGCGCGGAGCCTGCGTCAGCCTTGGCGGAGCGGTTCGGCACAAGCGAGCAGACCGTCTACAAATGGAAGCACCGCGACAGCGTTCATGATCGCAGCCACACACCGCACCGGCTGCAAACGACCTTGACCCCGGCGCAAGAGGCGGTGGCGGTCGTTCTGCGCAAGACGCTGCTGGTGTCGATCGACGACCTGCTCGCCGTGGGTCGGGAGTTCCTGAACCCAGAGGTGTCGCGCTCGGGCCTCGACCGCTGCCTGCGGCGGCATGGAGTGGGCAATCTGCGTGACTTGCAGGCGAAAGACCCCCGCCCTGCGCACAAGGCGTTCAAAGCCTACGAGCCCGGCTACCTTCATGTCGATGTGAAGTATCTGCCTCAAATGGCTGATGAAACGTCCCGGCGCTACCTGTTCGTGGCGATTGATCGGGCAACCCGCTGGGTGTTCATCCGGGTCTTCAAATCCAAGACTGCC
>JANOER010000236.1:0-9294 GCA_031441285.1 Rhodobacterales bacterium | reverse complement strand
GTCGGGGTCGTCACCTGCTTCTGGCAGGTCTGGATCCTGGCGCAGTCGGTGTTCTGGATCGAGAATTTCGTGCGCGGCACACCGGGCACCGAAGACAACGCACCGCCCCGACTGCTGGCCCCTCTGGCGGCGCTTCTGCGGTCGCGGACATCGCGAACCGCAATCTCGGCCTCGTCCTCACGGTCGATTCAAGAGTCGGTCTCGCAGCGGATCGACGAAGCGCGCGACATCACACGCTATCTGATCAATCTTCTGGTCTTTCTGGGCCTGCTTGGCACGTTCTGGGGCCTTGCGACCACCGTTCCCGCCGTGGTCGACACGATCCGGTCGCTGGCACCGCAAGAGGGCGAAAGCGGGCTGGATGTGTTCGCCAAGCTGATGGGGGGCCTTGAAACCCAGCTGGGCGGGATGGGGACTGCGTTTTCGTCGTCGCTTCTTGGGCTGGCGGGATCGCTGGTCCTGGGCCTCCTGGAGCTGTTCGCCGGTCACGGGCAGAACCGCTTCACCCGCGAGCTGGAGGAATGGCTGTCGTCGATCACCCGGATCGGTCTGGCCGGCGACAGTGATGGCGGCGATCAAAGCGTCTTGGGCGCCTATGCCGACCACATGGCCGAGCAGATGGAGGAGTTGCAGCGCCTGTATGTGCAGGCCGAATCGACCCGGGCGCAGACCGATGCGCGGATCGGCGACCTTGCCAGCGCGATGGAGCGTCTGGCCGAACGGATCGAGGCGGACCGCGCGCAGGCCGCCACCGAAAAGGCGCAGGGCACCGCGATGAAGCGTCTCGCCGAGGGGCAGATCGCCGCGCTCAAGCGCATCGCCGACGGGCAGGAGCGCATGATCGCAAGCCTGGCCGCAACTGAGGGCGGCAGCCAGTCCGACGCGGAAAGCCGAATGCGGCTGCGGTCGATCGACGTGCAGCTGCTGCGCATTCTTGAGGAAATGTCGGCAGGGCGCCAGGAAACGCTGGCCGACCTGAGGACCGACATCTCGGCGCTGACGATGGCGATCCGCCAGCTTGGTCGCAGCACAAGCGGGCGGCCGTAAGCCATGGCACGGGCGCACCGCAGGGACAGTTCGCTGATCTGGCCCGGATTTGTCGACGCGGTGACCGTGCTTTTGATGGTCATCATGTTCGTGCTGACCGTCTTCACCGTGATGCAATCGGTCTTGCGCGACGAGATCACCTCGCAGGACACCAAGCTGGACGCGCTGGCGCTGCAGGTTGCCGACCTTGCCGGCGCGCTGGGACTGGAGCAGACCAAGGCCACCAACCTTGAAGCCGAGATTGCCACCCTGCGGGCGGGCCTTGCCGCGGCGGAAGCCGAAGGGAACCGGCAGGCCTCGCTGATCGGATCGCTGACCGCCGATCTGGCCGCGCGTGAGACTGATCTTGCAGCAGCAACCGGGCGGATCACCGATTTCGAAGCGCAAGTCGCGGCGCTGATCCTTGAACGGGACACCGCGCGGGGCGAGGTGGTGGCACTTGCGGATGCACAGACCAGGCTGGTCAGCGAGGCCGAAGCGATGACGCTTGCCCTGGCCAAGGCCCGCGACGAAATCGATGCCGGCGTCGAAGCCGCCCGCCTTGCCGCCGCCCGCCGCGAGGCGCTTGAGGCGCTGGTCGCAAACTTGCGCGAACAGGAGGTTTCTGGTGCCGCCGCCCTTGCCGAAGCGACCGCAGAGGTGTCCGAGGCCGAGGCCGCGCGTCTGGTCGATGCCGCTGCCCTTGCCGCCCTGCGCGAAAAGCTGGCGACGTCCGACACCGAGCTTGTGGCGATGACCCTGGCACTGGAGGCTGAACGCAAGCGCGCCGAGGAAACTCTGACCCTTCTGGCTGCGGCCCGTCTTGTCTCGGAAGCCGGCGCGACCGCGAAGGAAGCGGCGATTGCTGCCGCCCGGAGCGCCCTCTTGGCCGAACAGGAAAAGGCGCTTGCCGCCGCGCGCGAGGTCGAGCTTTTGAACCAGCAGATCGCCGCTTTGCGGGCGCAGCTGGGCAGCCTCAGCGCCGTTCTGAACGAGGCCGAGTCCCGCGATGCCGCAGCCAGGGTGCAGCTGGAAAGCTTGGGATCGGACCTGAATGCCGCCCTGGCCCAGGTCGCATCGGAACAGCGCCGTCGGGCCGAGCTTGAGGCCGCCGAAGCAGCGCGGCTGACCGAGGAAAACCGCGACCTCGCGCGCTTCCGGTCGGAATTCTTCGGCCAGTTGTCCACGCTTCTGGCCGGGCGCGAAGGGGTGCGGGTGGTTGGTGACCGTTTCGTCTTTTCCTCAGAGGTGCTGTTCAACGCCGGGTCAGCCGACCTTGCCCCCGAAGGCCGGGCGCAGATTGCCGGCGTGGTTCGCATTCTGGACGAGGTCCGCACCAGCATCCCGCCCGAGATCGACTGGATCATCCGGGTCGATGGCCACACCGATGCCGTGCCGATTTCCGGAAGCGGCGCATTTGCCGACAACTGGGAGCTTAGCCAGGCCCGCGCCTTGTCGGTCGTCCGTTTCATGCAGAACGAGCTTGGCTTTCCCCCTGACCGCATGGCCGCGACCGGCTTTGGCGAATACCGCCCGGTCGCGTCGGGTGCGGACGACGCTGCCCTGGCCCAGAACCGGCGGATCGAGCTGAAGCTGACCGAACGCTGAGACCTTTCCTCTGCCGCACCTGCCCCGCACGCGTCCGTTGTGGCAAAGGCAGCAAGTTCCTGTGCAGATGCGGTTCGGTCGATGGGCGAAGTCATGCGCCCGTGATTTGGCCGATGGCTGGTCTTGTGATACGGCTGGTGGGACGATCCACGCCTGCGCTTGATGCCAACGGGGCCACCGGGACTCGACAAGACCCGGCAGGCCCCCGAACCCGAGGATCCCTGATGCCGAAAACCATCGGAAACCCGCTGTCCTGGACGTTTGCCGCTTTCAGTTCGGCTGCTGGTTACGCGACGACTGTCGCCACCGCCACCGGGGCGGACCCGAACATCCGGCCGGAAACCCGCATTCTGGTCACGCAGGATTTGCGCGACGCCTTGCGAAAGGGCTGGGACGATCTGGCGGCGATGCGGTCGGACGTGATGTTTGCCTGCCTGCTTTACCCCTTGATGGGCGCGGTCCTGCTGGGACTGGCGGCGCAAGGCAACCTCGCGCATCTTCTGTTTCCGGTGCTGTCCGGCTTCGCGCTTGTCGGGCCGGTCGCAGCGCTGGGACTTTACGAGATGAGCCGCAAGCGCGAGGCTGGCCTGCCGGTCAGCTGGCTTGCTCTTTTCGATGTCCTCAAGTCGCC
The DNA here is from genome assembly GCA_031441285.1 of Rhodobacterales bacterium. Taxonomy (GTDB): domain Bacteria; phylum Pseudomonadota; class Alphaproteobacteria; order Rhodobacterales; family Rhodobacteraceae; genus Tabrizicola. Next base: position 6,029 of record JANOER010000236.1, on the reverse strand, counting down.
CCGGCTCCCGCGCATCCTGATGCTGAGCGTGATGAATATGGTGATCTTCATCGCCTGGATCCTGATCGCCGACGCGATCCATACCATGACCATAGGGTCCGAGGCGCCAGCCAGCATGATGGCGTTCTTGCGTGAGGTGACGACGACGCCGGCGGGCTGGGCCATGGCGGTGATCGGCACCGTGGCCGGTTTTGCGCTGGCTGCGACGGTTCTGGCGATGACGGTCGTGTCGTTCCCGCTGCTTCTGGACCGCGATGTCAGCCTGCCGGTCGCGGTGCTGACATCGGTAAAGGTTGCGCGGGAAAACCCGGCCGTGATCGCGATCTGGGGCCTGATCGTCGCAGCTGGCCTGGCGCTTGGAACGCTGCCGGCGCTTCTGGGGCTGATCGTGGCGCTGCCGCTTCTGGGCCACGCGACCTGGCACCTTTATCGGGCGGCGGTGGTCTGAACCGCCGCTCATCAAGCCCTTGCAGGCTTTCTTCGCTGACAGGCGCGCGTCCAGCCGCAGCGAAGAGCGCCCGTCAGGGCCGATGAGCGGGATCGGCGGACGAATGAAAACCCCCGCCGAAGCGGGGGTCAGCTGTCATTCAGCCGTCAGCAGCGGCGGCTTTGCCTTGGTGATGGCGGGCTTTGCCGGTTCTTCGATGTCAAGGACGATGGCATCATCGCGGACCTGCACCTTGACCACGCCGCCCTTTGTCAGCTTGCCGAACAGAAGCTCTTCGGCCAGCGGCTTCTTGATGTATTCCTGGATCACGCGGCCCAGCGGACGCGCGCCCATCTTGTCGTCATAGCCCTTGTCGCCCAGCCAGAGCGCGGCTTCGGGTGAAAGTTCGATATGGACATTGCGGTCCATCAGTTGCGCCTCAAGCTGCAGGACGAACTTCTCGACCACCTGCAGGATGATCTCGCGCCCCAGATGCGCGAAGTTGATCACCGCGTCCAGACGGTTGCGGAACTCCGGCGTGAAGGTGCGTTCGATCGCCGCTGTGTCCTCGCCCGTGCGACGTTCGCGGCCAAAGCCGATCGCGGCCTGGCTTTGCTCGCGCGCGCCGGCGTTCGAGGTCATGATTAGGATCACGTTGCGGAAGTCCACCGTCCGGCCGTTATGGTCGGTCAGCTTGCCGTGGTCCATCACCTGCAAAAGGATGTTGTAGACATCCGGGTGCGCCTTTTCCATTTCGTCCAGGAGAAGGACGCAATGCGGATGCTGATCAACGCCGTCGGTCAACATGCCGCCCTGGTCGAAGCCGACATAGCCCGGAGGCGCGCCGATCAGGCGGGAAACCGCGTGTTTCTCCATGTATTCCGACATGTCGAAGCGGATAAGTTCGACGCCCAACGAGGAGGCGAGTTGTTTGGCCACCTCGGTCTTCCCCACGCCCGTGGGACCGGCGAAAAGGTAGTTGCCGATCGGCTTTTCCGGCTCGCGCAGGCCCGCGCGGGCCAGCTTGATCGCGGAACACAGGGCCTCGACCGCCTTGTCCTGACCGAAGACCACGCGCTTCAGCGTTTTCTCCAGATCGCGCAGGGTTTCGGCGTCGTCCTTCGACACGGTCTTCGGCGGGATGCGGGCGATCTTGGCCACCACGGCCTCGATCTCTTTCACGCCGAGGCTCTTGCGGCGCTTCGAATCCGAAAGCAGGTGCTGCGCCGCTCCCGCCTCGTCGATCACGTCGATGGCGCTGTCGGGCAGTTTCCGGTCATGGATATAGCGGGCAGCAAGTTCCACCGCCGTCTTGATCGCGTCGTTGGTGTATTTCAGGTCGTGATGTTCTTCGAAATGCGGCTTCAGGCCCATCAGGATCTTGATCGCATCCGGCACCGAGGGTTCGTTCACGTCGATCTTCTGGAACCGGCGGCTGAGGGCGCGGTCCTTCTCGAAGTGCTGGCGAAACTCCTTGTAGGTGGTCGAACCCATGCAACGCAGCTTGCCGCCCTGCAGTGCGGGCTTCAGCAGGTTCGAGGCATCCATCGCCCCGCCCGAGGTGGCGCCGGCGCCGATGACGGTGTGAATCTCGTCGATGAAGAGGATCGCGTCGGGGTGATCTTCCAGTTCCTTGACGACCTGCTTCAGCCGTTCCTCGAAGTCGCCGCGATAGCGCGTGCCGGCCAGAAGCGCGCCCAGGTCGAGGCTGAAGATCGTGGCCTTGGCCAGAACCTCGGGCGTTTCGCCATTCACGATCTTGCGGGCAAGGCCTTCGGCAATCGCGGTCTTGCCGACGCCGGGATCACCGACCAGAAGCGGGTTGTTCTTGCGGCGGCGGCAGAGGACCTGGATCGCACGTTCCACCTCGGGTTCGCGGCCGATAAGCGGATCGACGTCGCCCTTGCGTGCCTTGACGTTCAGATCGACGCAATACTTGGACAGCGCGGATTCCTTGGCTTCCCCAGCCTCGGCCTTGGGCGTTTCCTGCGGTTCGTCGGAACCCTGCACGGGCCGGGCCTCGCCGAAGGAGGGGTCCTTGGCCACGCCATGCGCGATGAAGTTGACCGCGTCGTAACGGGTCATGTCCTGCTCTTGCAGGAAATAGGCCGCGTTCGATTCGCGTTCGGCGAAGATTGCGACCAGCACATTTGCGCCGGTCACCTCAGTCCGGCCCGAGGACTGGACGTGGATCGCCGCGCGCTGGATCACGCGCTGGAAAGCGGCGGTTGGCACCGCTTCGGAGCCTTCGACATCGGTGACGAGGGTGGACAGGTCATCGTCGATGAAATCGGTCAGGGTCTTGCGCAGGTCGTCCAGATCGACGGCGCAGGCTTTCATCACCCGCGCGGCGTCCGGTTCGTCGATCAGCGACAGCAAGAGATGCTCCAGCGTCGCCAGTTCGTGGCGGCGCGAGTTCGCCAGCGCCAGAGCGCTGTGGATGGCTTGTTCGAGCGTTGTCGAAAATGATGGCACGATCCGTGCTCCTGTCCTGCGGGTCAGAGGGGGCGAGGGGCCCGATCCAACCGTGGCCTCATAAACTTAAAGTTCGGTTTTCCGCGCCGCACTTCAAGCGCAATCTTCCATATTTTGGGGTTTCTCCCCGGTCCTCACGCCAATTGTGATATGCTGGCCTCAGAACTTGTCTTTTCTGGCACGAATTTCGGCGAAAATGGTGACATCGTCGGCGCCGGTCCTGCCGACCGCATCTTTCAGTTGGCTGAGATGGGCCCGAAGGTACGGGTTGGTCTCAAGTTCGGTCGCAAGCGGCACCGGAACGGTGGGGCGGCCTTCGGCACGCAGCGCTGCGGCTTGGGCAATTCGAGAGATAAGCGCGGGATTGGCCGGTTCAAGGGTCAACGCGAAACGCAGGTTCGACAGGGTGTATTCGTGGCCCGAACAGACAAGGGTTTCGGGCGGCAGGACGGCAAGTTTCGCAAGGCTGGCGTGCATCTGCGCCGGCGTGCCTTCGAACAGCCGCCCGCAGCCGCCCGACATCAGGCTGTCGGCGGTGAAGGCAAGGCGGCTTTCGGGGAAGTGAAAGGCGATGTGGCCAACGGTGTGGCCCGGCACGTCGATCACTCGGGCGAATTCGCCTCCGATGGAAAAACTGCTGCCCTCGGTCAGCGCAAGGTCAAGCCGGGGCAGGCGATGGGCATCTGTGGCGGCGCCAAGGACCATCGCCCCGGTCCGGGCGCGCAAGGCGTCGACGCCCTGGATGTGGTCGTCATGGTGGTGGGTTACAAGGATGTCGGTCAGGGTCCAGCCGCGCGACTGAAGGGCGGCAAGGACCGGGCCGGCATCAGGCACATCCACCACAGCCGTCTGTCCGCTGGCGGCATCGTGAATGAGATAGGCGTAGTTGTCCGCAAGGCAGGGGATCGTCAGAAGTTCAAGTGCCATGGTCAATGGGCCTTTCCGGGGTAAGATGGCAAGGATTGACCACAGAGTGACGAACCGCAATGCACCTGGATGTGCTGGACCTGCGAAACTTCTACTACCGCACCCAGCTGGGCCGGGTGGCGCAGCGCGCAATCCGGGATCAGGTGGTCAAGCATTGGCCGCCGGGACCGGGACAGACTGTGGCGGGCTTCGGCTTTGCGGTACCACTTCTGCGCCCCTACCTGGCCGAGGCGCGGCGGGTGGTGGGCCTGATGCCCGGCCCGCAGGGGGTGATGCCCTGGCCCGCCGGGATGGAGAATGTAAGCGTGCTTTGCGAGGACACGGCCTGGCCCTTGCCGACCGGGCTGGTGGACCGGCTGGTGCTGATGCACGGGCTGGAGACCTCGGAGAACCCGTCGGCGGTGCTGGAGGAGGCCGGGCGGGTGCTGGCCCCCGGCGGGCGGGTTCTGGTGATCGTGCCAAACCGGTCGGGACTTTGGGCCCGCAGCGACGCCACGCCTTTCGGCTTTGGCCGGCCCTATTCGGTGGCGCAGCTTGAAGCGCAGTTGCGTCGCCACGGCTTTACCCCGGAACGCAGCCAGTCGGTGCTGTTCGCGCCCCCGGCGGCCACCCGCTTCTGGTTGCGCACCGCCGATTTCTGGGAATCGATCGGCCGGCGGATCCCCTGGCTGGTTGGCGGCGTGCTGATGGTCGAGGCCTCGAAGCAGATCTATGCGCCGAAGCGGGGCGGGTTGGGGGCAGCCGTCCGCCGCCCGTTGAAGGTTCTGGAAGGTGTCCGCAAGGGTGCCCCGGAACCGGCCCTGAACCGGCGCTGACGCAGCCGCCCCTGCCTTCGGCCCGCCGCGTTCCGGAAGGTGCGACCGATTGCCCGGTGGATTGCACTGGCAAGGCTCGCGAAAGGGTGAGCAACCCGGTTGCGGGGTTGGGATGCCTCTGCTAAGGACGCCCCGAACGCAAAGGCATGCGCGCTGCAAGGGCTCTTGGGGTGCCTGTCGTGAAGCGGCCGATCCGTCGGGTCGGCGGCCAGAGACAACGGAAGGGACGACGTGTCAGAACCGGCTTCGATCTCACTCGGCATCGCCACGCGCTATGCGACGGCCCTGTTTGAACTGGCGAAGGACGCTGGCGCCCTGAAGGCGCTGGAAGCCGACACCGCCGCTTTGACCGAAACCCTTGCCGCCGGCGCCGATCTGCGCGCCGTGATCGCTTCGCCGGTGGTCAGCCGCGAGGATCAGGGTCGGGTGATCGCGGCCATCGGGGCAAAGCTTGGGCTGAACCCGCTGACCGCGAACACCTTGGCGCTTATGTCGGAAAAGCGCCGACTGTTCGTGCTGCCACAGTTCCTTGCGAACCTTGCCAACCAGATCGCCGCTGAAAAGGGCGAAGTGACCGCCGAGGTCACCGCCACCCGCGCGCTGACGGCCGCTCAATCGAAAAAGCTTGCCGAGACGCTGAAGGCCCGTTTTGGCAAGACCGTGAAACTGAAAACCACTGTCGATGAAAGCCTCATCGGCGGTCTTGTCGTCAAGCTCGGCTCGACCATGATCGACACTTCGGTCAAGGCGAAGCTCGCGGCGCTCCAGAATGCAATGAAAGAGGTTGGGTGATGGGAATTCAGGCTGCTGAGATCTCTGCGATCCTGAAAGAGCAGATCAAGAACTTCGGCAAGGACGCTGAAGTGGCCGAAGTTGGCCGCGTGCTGTCGGTCGGCGACGGGATTGCCCGTGTGCATGGCCTGGACAACGTGCAGGCCGGCGAGATGGTCGAATTTCCCGGCGGCATCCGCGGGATGGCGCTGAACCTGGAAGTCGACAACGTCGGCATCGTGATCTTCGGGTCGGACCAGGACATCAAGGAAGGCGACACCGTCAAGCGCACCAAGTCCATCGTGGACGTGCCCGTCGGTGACGCGCTGCTGGGTCGGGTCGTGGACGGCCTTGGCAACCCGATCGACGGCAAGGGTGCGATCAAGGCGTCCGAACGTCGCGTGGCCGACGTGAAGGCCCCCGGCATCATCCCGCGCAAATCGGTGCACGAGCCGATGGCGACCGGGCTTAAGGCGATCGACGCGATGATCCCGATCGGCCGTGGCCAGCGCGAGCTGATCATCGGCGACCGCCAGACCGGCAAGACCGCCGTGGCGCTGGATACGATCCTGAACCAGAAGGCCTATAACGAAGCTGCCGGTTCGGACGAGTCG
>JANOER010000235.1:0-15568 GCA_031441285.1 Rhodobacterales bacterium | reverse complement strand
CAGTTTTCAGGATGCCGGAGTGGCAGCCCTGATCTACACCGACATCGACCGCGACGGGGCGATGCAGGGCCCGAACATCGCCGCGACCGAGGCCCTTGCCCGGGCCGTGACGATCCCGGTCATCGCCAGCGGGGGCGTCTCCAGCATGGCCGACCTGATCGCGCTGCGCGCCACCGGGGTCATCGCCGGGGCGATCTCGGGCCGGGCGTTATACGACGGTGCGATCGACCTTGCCGCGGCGCTGACGGCGCTGAAGGCCTGAACTCCCACTGGGCGCCTGGCTCCTTTCCTCTCCCGTCCCGGGGAGGGCCACGCCTCCGGCCGGATCATTCCCACAGCAAAGGCCCGTCCTGCGCGACCGCCTTCAGATTCGGGGCAGGAAGCCATAGATCCGGTCCGGCGCGTCCTTGGAGACCGGGTCGGGCGGGAACGGCAGAACCAGCTTCTCGGTCGCTGGACGTTGGTCATGCCGATCCGGGATCGCCTGCTGAATTCTGCCCCCCGCGACCTCACGCCTCATACCCGTCAGGCAAACATAGGTGCAGGTTTGGAATCATGGACGTCAACAGCACAGACACGCTGCCGCCCGGATCCAGCCTCTGGGTGCACTATCGGCCGGGGGATTTCATCGACTGCTACTCGGTCCCGTCCACGCTTTCCCCGCGCGAGGCCGCAACACGTGGCGTCAGCATTCCTGCTTGGACGCGGACGCTGCTTGCGCTGCGAAACGTCCTCGTGCGCCCCTTTGGCCTGAAGACCGGCGCCGTCGCCCAAGCCAGGGCGATCGGCATCTTCCCGGTTTGCAATGAAAGCGCCGATGAGATGGTTCTGGGGCTTGATGACCTCCATCTCGATTTTCGGCTTGCGCTGTTTCGGCAGGGCGGACGGATGTACATGTCGACTTGGGTCCGGCCACACAATCTTGCCGGGCGCATCTATTTGCGGCTGGTCATGCCGTTCCACATTGTCATCTGCCGGGGCATGGTCGCGCGAATGGCCGGCTGAAGCCAAACACGCTTGCCTTTCGCCCCCCCACGCGGCATTGCTCGCCCATGCTCAAGACCCGCATCATCCCCTGCCTCGATATGGCCGACGGCCGCGTGGTCAAGGGCGTGAACTTCGTCGATCTGATCGACGCGGGCGATCCGGTCGAGGCCGCCAAGGCCTATGACGCGGCAGGCGCCGACGAGCTTTGCTTTCTCGACATCATGGCGACCGAAGACAACCGCGCGACGATGTTCGACCTCGTGACCCGCACCGCCGAACAGTGCTTCATGCCGCTGACCGTCGGCGGCGGGGTCCGCACGCCCGAGGATGTGCGCAGGCTTCTGCTTGCCGGTGCGGACAAGGTCAGCTTCAACTCGGCCGCCGTCGCAAGGCCCGACGTGGTGGCCGAGGCCGCCGACCGCTTCGGATCACAGTGCATCGTGGTCGCGATCGACGCCAAGACCGTCGCGCCCGGCCGCTGGGAGATCTTCACCCACGGTGGCCGCCGCGCAACCGGGATCGACGCGGTGGAGTTTGCCCGCACGGTCGCGGCCCGGGGGGCGGGCGAAATCCTGCTGACCTCGATGGACCGCGACGGCACGAAACAAGGCTACAACCTGCCCCTTACGCGCGCCATTGCCGATGCGGTCGACATTCCGGTGATCGCCTCGGGCGGGGTTGGCACGCTGGACCATCTGGTCGAAGGCGTCACGCTTGGCCATGCCAGCGCGGTTCTCGCGGCGTCGATCTTTCACTTCGGCACCTTCACCGTCGGCCAGGCCAAGGCGCATATGACCGCCGCCGGCATTCCCATGAGGTTGTGATGACGCTGGAAAAACTTGCCGCTACCATCGCAGCCCGCAAGGGGGCTGACCCCGAAACCTCATGGACCGCAAAGCTTCTGGCCAAGGGACCGGAGAAATGCGCCGAGAAGTTCGGCGAAGAGGCGATCGAGGCGATCATCGAAGCGGTCAGGGGCGACCGGGAAAAGCTGACTTCGGAAGCAGCCGACGTGATCTATCACCTTCTGGTCATGCTGACCGCCCGCGATGTACCCTTTGCGGATGTGCTGGCCGAGCTTGACCGCCGCGACGGCACGTCCGGCATCGCCGAAAAGGCCGCTCGGCAGCCCTGACGGGCATTCTCGCTGCGCGGCTGTTGCGCCCACGAGGCATTCCGAAAAGGGCGGTCACGCCCGATGAGGGGGCGCTCAAAGCCCCAGTCGCGGGATCTCGATTGCCGGGCAGCGGTCCATCACCACGCGCAGCCCCGCCGCCCGCGCCCGTGTCGCCGCCGCCTCGTCGATGACGCCAAGCTGCATCCAGACGATTTTTGCGCCCGTGGCAATCGCCTGGTCCACCACCGCCCCCGCCTCGTCGCTGCGCCGGAAGATGTCCACCATGTCGACGGGCCCCGCCTCGGCCAGGGTCGCGCGCACCACTTCGCCCAGCGCCTCCTGACCGGCCTGGCCCGGATTGACCGGGATCACCCGATAGCCCCGTCGCTTCAGGAACGCCGCAACCCCGTGGCTTGGCCGGTCCGGCTTCGGCGACCAGCCTACCACGGCGATGGATTTCACCGATGTCAGAATGTCACGGATGTCCTGGTCGTCCGGCATGGCTACCCCGATGAAAAAGGCGCCCGAAGCGATGCCCGGGCGCCAAGTCGCGGAACGAGGGACAGTGAAGTCGAGGACGGGGTTCCGAATCCGTGCCTCGCACTATCGAAATAGGAAGCCAGTGCCCCAAAAAGAAGGGCTGTCGCGCGGACGTGATCATCCCTGGCTCGCCGCGTAAAGCGACACCGCCGCCGCGTTCGACACGTTCAGGCTGCCGAACCCGCCGGCATAGGGAATGCGCGCAAGGATGTCGCAGCTTTCGCGGGTCTTTTCCCGCAGGCCCGGTCCTTCTGCGCCAAGAACCAGCCCGATCGGCCGGCCACCGACACCGGCCACCGCCTCGGCCAGGGTGACCGTCGCTTCGCCCTCAAGCCCGATCAGCGTGAAGCCCATCGCCTTCAGGTCGGCCATAGCTTCGGCCAGGTTCGTGACCCGCAGATAGGGCTGCCGCTCCAGCGCGCCGCTGGCGGTCTTGGCCAGCGCCCCGGTCTCGGGCGCGGAGTGGTGCTTCGGGGCGACCACAGCGCGCGCGCCGAACACTTCGGCCGAGCGCAGGATCGCACCAACGTTGTGGGGGTCCGTCACCCGGTCGAGAAGGACCACCAGCGGCAGCCCCTCGCCTGCCGCGCAGACATCCTCGAACCGGCCCCAGTGCAACGGACGCACCTCGACCGCAGCACCCTGATGCACCGACCCTTCGTCGATCGGCACGTCGAAGTGGCGCGGGTCCACCACCTCGGGTGCCATGCCCGAGGCCGCGACCGCCGTTTCCAGCTTGTCCAGCGCGTTCTTCGTCACCACCAGCCGCAGCTTTTCCCGCTTGGGGTTCGCCAGCGCATCGCGCACGGCATGCAGGCCGAAAAGCCACAGGGTTTCCCTCGCCTCTCGCCGCTCTCCGCGCTCCTTCTCGACCACCCAGGCCGGTTTCTTTCCGCCCACTGGCATCGGCAAATCCTTCGAATTCAGGCAGGGAGAGTGCGGCAGCCCGGTCCCCGGATGCAAGCCGAAAAGCGGGGGGAACCGGATGCGTTCAGCCCTTGACGCACCCTGCCCCCTTGAGTAGACCCACCCCCGGCGGGCGACGAGCTGCAAGGTGCGGCAGGGGACTGTAACTCCCCCGGGGCGACCCACGCCTGGTTCGATTCCAGGGTCGCCCACCATTTCCATGGTGATCAATGACTTAGGCTGCAATTCCCGCAGGTGGGCCACATCGGTGGAACACATCATGCGGCCTGCTGCCTATCTGACCGCGAGCAATCCTCTTTTGCGTGCTCGTCGCTTAAAGCCGCTTCATCGAACGCCCAGCCGGGCAAGGCTGCTACCAATTGGTTTCGTCTGGTCATTCGGGCGGGAATTGACCCTGCAGCCAGTCCCACAATGCCTTGACGGGCGGTCGCGAGAAATTCCGCTTCCAGCATGACATGTAGAGCGGCTCGGCTCGATCCAGGGTGACCGGGCTTGCGTGCACGAGGCGTCTGTCCTTCAGGAGTTGATCGGCCTGGCGTTCGGTAGCAAGGCATACCCCGTGGCCCAGAATGGCCGCCTGCAGCATCTGGCCCGTGTCGGAAAAGTTGAACCCTCGGGCGAACTCAGTCCGGGTCGAGCCCACCTGCGAAAACCACGATTGCCAGTCGTTCAGGCTTTCATCATGCAAGAGCGGTGCGGCGTCCAGACGTGTCCGGTCTGGCTGGCCGGGCAGGCCCGATGCCAGGTCCGGCGCGCAAAGTGGAAAGAGCAGGTCCTTACCAAGCATGACCGACCGCGCGCCCTGATCCGCCCAAGGTTTCGGCCCAAGCACAATGTCGATTTCGGCCTCTTCGGGGACATGGGTTTCGCCGCTGGTATGAACCCAGGGATCAATCCAGGGGTGCGACACCCGCAACTCTGACAGCCGTGGCAGGAACCATCCGGTCGCCAGGGCGGCGGGCATCAGGATGATCACCGAGCCAGGCTTCGAGTAGGCGTTCAGACGACGGACGCCGTGGCGAAGTTCCTCCAGGGCGCTCTGCGCGGTAATCAGGAAGTCGCGCCCGGCATCAACCAGTTCGATCCGACGACCGATACGGCGAAACAGCGGCTGGCCCAGATGGTCCTCAAGCACGCGCACCTGATGGCTGATCGCGGACTGGGTGATGTGCAATTCTTCGGCCGCGCGGGAAAAGCTTTGCAGCCGGGCTGCGGCCTCAAAACCGATCAGGGTGGTCAACGGGGGAAGGCTGCGATAGGTATTCATGAGAATTTTCGATTGATTGGATTATAATTCGGCGTTTTGCCATCGGTATACCTCATCATATCCTGTCGTCCATTCCCATTTTTCTAGAGGACGCCATGACACGCCAGGAACCTGCCCGTTTTGCCGCCAGCCCCAGATCCCTGGGTTACCGGATGCCTGCGGAATACGGGCCCCACAAGCGGACCTGGATGATGTGGCCGACCCGGGCAGAGGTCTGGCCGGACATGGCGGCGACCAAGCGCGACTATGCCCTTGTCGCGCAAGCCATTGCCGAATTTGAACCGCTGTGCATGGCCGTGCGCCCCGAGGACGCTGTCGAGGCGCGCACCCTCTTGGGCGACGGGATCGAGCTTTTCGAGGTGCCGCTGGATGACAGCTGGGCGCGCGATGCCGGGCCGAATTTCGTGGTCGATGGGAAAGGTGTCAAGGCGGCCAGTCTGTTCACCTTTTCAGCCTGGGGGCACAAATACTCGCCCTTTGACAAGGACGCGGCCTTTGGTGCGGCGGTCGCCTCGCGCGAAGGCCTGCCGGTCTTCAAATCGCCACTGCTGGCCGAAGGCGGCGGCGTGACGGTGGATGGGATGGGCACGATCATCACCACCGACACCTGTTTTCTGAACCCGAACCGCAACCCGACCTGGAGCCGGGAAGAGGTCACGCGCGAACTTCTGGAAACTCTGGGCGGCGAAAAGGTGATCTGGCTGCCGGGCAATGCGGACGAGACGGAAACCGACGGCCATGTCGATGGCATCGCGGTGTTCGTGGCCGCCGGCGTGGTTCTGATCGAAGGCGCGGATGATCCCACCGACCCCTGGCGCCACATCAAGCAGGCCAATATCGACGCCCTGCGCGGTCAGACCGATGCGCGGGGCCGCGAGATCCGCATGGTCACCATCCCCGAGGCCGAGGAAAGCTGTATCATCGGCGAGAAATTCTGCCGGTCCTACGTCAACTGCTACTTCGTCAACGGCGGCGTGATCATGCCCGAGTACGGCACTCCGAACGACGCCATCGCCCGCGAGATCTTCCAAGACCTGTTCCCGACCTATCGCATCCGCGGAGTGCAGATCCCGAACATCTGCCTTGGCGGCGGTGGCATCCACTGCATCACCCAGCAGGAACCGGCATGACCGCCCTGCCGCCCCATGCCTTCGCGGCACAAGGCAGCCTGGGCCTGCATGTCATGACAGCCATGGCGCGTTTCGGCACCTCCCGCCTGTCGGACCGCGAGGCGGAGGTGGCCCGCTTGATCCTGCAGGGCCATTCCTCAAAGGTGATCGCGCGGATGCTTGGCAACAGCCCGGAAACGGTGAAAGTGTTCCGCAAGCGCATCCATACCAAGCTTGGGCTTGCCACGTCGGCGGAATTGTTTTCGCTGTTCCTTGCAGCCCTTTGTGCCGCCCCGCATGGCACCATGGACGACCCGTTGATCCACCTGTCCTGAGGCATCGCCCATGATGACCCGCCGATCCCTGTTCCGCTCTGCCACCGCTGCCGGTGGTCTTTCCCTGTTGCCACGCAGGGCCCTTGCTACTGGTGCCGGGGCGTCGGGCTTTTGGTATCCCGAAGAAACCGACCCCCACGAACGCACCTTCATGCAATGGCCGGTGAACCCGGCCGTGCATGACGACGCGGACTTCCTCTATGATCTGCAAGCCACCATTGCGGCTATCGCCAGCTCGATTGCCGAGTTTGAACCCGTGGTGATGTTGGCTGCTGCCAGGTATCACAAGGCGATCAAGACGCGAGTCGCCGGTGCCGTCGAGCTTTGGGACATCCCCACCGATGACCTCTGGGCACGCGATTCCGGGCCTTCGTTCGTGGTCGATGGCAAGGGCGGCCTGGCACTGACGCAGTTCAACTTCAACGGCTGGGGGGGTAAGCAGACCCATGCCAACGACGGCAAGATCGCCGCAAGAGTGGCGGAACGGCTGGGGCTTGCGGTGTTCGATGTGGGTCTAGTCGGCGAAGCGGGCGGTGTGGAAACCGATGGGCACGGCACGCTGATCGCCCACGAAAGCTCATGGGTCAACCGCAACCGCAACACGGGGTCCAGGGCAGAGGTCGAGGCGATGCTGCTCGACACCATGGGCGCGCGACAGATGATCTGGGCCCCCGGCATCAGGGGCGCGGACATCACCGACTACCACATCGACGCGCTGGCCCGTTTTGTGAAACCGGGGCAGGTGGTGATCCAGTTGGGCGAGTATGTTGACCCGGCTGACCCCTGGTCGGTCTCGGCCTTTGGAACTTACGACATCCTGACCAAGGCCACTGATGCGGAGGGGCGCAAGCTGGACCTCGTGGTCCTGCCCGAACCCTGGGACATCCGGGTGGACAGCCCGGATTTCGTGGCCTCTTACGTCAACTACTATATCTGCAACGGGGCCGTGATCGCCGCCGAATTCGGCGACACCGCGGCAGATGCCGAGGCCGCCGCCATCCTCGCCGACCTTTACCCCGGCCGTGCAATCGTCATGCTGAACACCGACACGCTGGGCGAAGTGGGGGGCGGCATCCACTGCGCCACCCATGAACAACCGAAGGTGTGATGTGCTGGGCTGGCTGAAACGGCATTCCGAGGCGCTTGAGGGTCTGGGCGGTCTTGCCACCGCCTTTGCCACCGTGACCGCGCTGATCGTCATTCCCTACCAGATCGCCCAGTCCGACCGCATTCAGCGCGACCAGACCGCCCGCGAAATCTACCGCAAATTCCTGAACCTGACCGTGCAGAAACCCGACCTCGCCAACGCCGACTTTTGCACGCTGAAAGACCCCAACCAGACCACCGCTTATGCGGCTTATGTCGAATACCTGCTGTATACTGCGGAGCAGATGATCGACACCTCTCCCGACTGGCGCGCCCCCATGGCCAGCTTTCTAGGCGACCACATGGCCTACCTGTGCAGCGAAGGGGTCTGGGACGCGCAATCACCGGACATCAGGGATCTGGTGGCCGAACTCGCACTGACCTGTGAGGCGGAACACCCCTGCAAGTAGGGGCGGCTCGCGCCGCCCCCTTTGCGCTATGCTGCGTCGTGGTGGCTGATCAGCCCATAAGTTTCAGGCCGGCGATCTCGCCAGGTGCCCCAGCTTTGGCGGTAGGCGCGGGTGGCGTCGAGGTCGATCCGGGCGGTCAGATAGGTCTCGTCCACCTTGTTCGCCTCGGCCAGCATCGCCCCCGTGTGGTCAGCGATAAAGGACGACCCGTAGAACGTCATCTCGAGGTTCGGCCCCTCTTCCAGCCCCACCCGGTTTGACGCCACCACCGGCACCATGTTGGCGGCAGCATGGCCCTGCATGGTGCGTTGCCAGTGGCCCGAGCTGTCGATCTCGGGATAGCCCGGTTCGGTGCCAATCGCGGTCGGGAACAGCAGCACTTCAGCCCCGAGGATCGCCAGCGACCGCGCGGTTTCAGGAAACCACTGATCCCAGCAGATGCCGCAACCGACCTTGGCAAAGCGGGTGTCGAACACCTTGAAGCCGGTATTGCCGGGGGTGAAGTAGTATTTCTCCTCATACCCCGTGGCATGGGGGATATGAGTCTTGCGGTAGTTGCCCAGCACCGTTCCATCGGCGTCGATCATCGCCAGCGAGTTGAAGAACGTGTTCCCCGCCGCCTCATAGTAGCTGATCGGCAGCACCACCCCCAACTTGTGCGCGAGGGCTGCGAAATGCTGCACCGCGCGGTCGGCCTCCAGCGGCTTGGCATAGCGCTGAAAGCCATAATCCTTTTCGATGCAGAAATAGGGCGTCTGGAACAGTTCCTGCAGAAGGATGATCTGCGCGCCATCCTCTGCCGCCGCTATGACCTGCTCTTCGGCCTTCTGCATGTTGTCATCCAGATCCCAGGAACAGGCCATCTGGGTTGCGGCCAACGTCACGATTGCCATCTTTGCCTCCCTCAGTTCATCAGCTTGGTCCAGACCTTGTCGATCAGGGCCGTGGCCTCGGGCGAGCAGGTCGGGATGAATTCCGGCGCGGGCGCATCGGCGGGAGGGTTGATTTCCGGGGCGGCCACAAGGGCCGGCTCAACGAACGCCTCGGACCCTTTGATGCCGTTGGAATAGCGCGCGTAGTTGGTGATCATCGCGGCGTTTTCCGGGTCCATGACGAAATTGACCCAGGCCTTGGCGTTGTCGAGGTTCGGCGCGCCCTTGGCCACGGCCACGTTGTCCATCCAGCCGGTGTAGCCCTCGCGCGGATAGACATAGGCAATGGTCGGCTTTTCATCCCGCGCCCGCATGGCATAGCCGTTCCAGCTCATCGAGACGACCGCCTCGCCCGACACCAGCAGTTCCTTGGTCTCGGAATCGTAGGACTTGACCCATTCCTTCTGGGTCTCCAGCAGGTCCAGCACCCGTTTCATCTCGTCCGGGTTCTCAGAGCAGCGGGGGATGCCCAGATACCGCTCGGCCATGTTGATCACGTCATTCATGTCGCGCAGCATGTTGATGCGGCCCTTCACATCGTCAGCCGGGTCGAACAGCACCGCCAGCGACGAGGTGTCCCCGGTCACCACGGCGGTATCCACGGCGAACGCGGTCGATCCCCAGGCCCAGGGGGCCGAATATTCGCGCTTGGGGTCCCAGTAGACCTCGCGCCATTTGTCATCGACATTCGCAAAGTTGGGCATGGCGAAAACGTCGATCTTTTCGACCATGCCTTCGGCGATCAACACCTGCATCGTGGCATCGCCCGGCACGATGATGTCATAGCCCGCCCCCCCGGCGCGCAACTTGGCGATCATCGTCTCCATGCTGTCGTAACTGTCGATGTGGACCTTGACGCCGAACTCGGTCTCGAACTTGGCCACCAGATCGGGCGGCGTGTATTCGCCCCAGGTGTAGATGAAGAGATCACCCTCGGCGAAGGCCGGGACGGCGGTCAAAAGCAGGATGGCAAGGGCGCGCATGGGGAATCCTTTCAGGTTTGCTTGCGGGCGATCAGGCCCGAGGTGATGACGACAAGGGCAGAAGCCGCGACCATCAGCGACGACACCGCATTGACCTCGGGCGTGATCCCAAGGCGCAGCATCGAATAGATGTGGACGGGCAAGGTGGTCGATCCGGGACCGGACAGCATCGACGAGATGATGAAATCGTCCAGGGATACGATGAAAGCCAGAAGCCAGCCCGAGATCAGGCCGGGGGCCAGAAGCGGCAGGGTGATCAGCCGAAACCGCGTCCACGGACGGGCAAAAAGATCAGCGGCAGCGGATTCAAGGCCTGCGTCCATGGATGCCAGCCGCGCGGTGATCGGAAGGTAGGCAAAGGGAATGCAAAAGGTGGTGTGGGCGATGACCAGCGCGCCGAAACCAAGGCCAAGCCCGACTGAGGAAAAGAAGATCAGGCTGGCGATGGCGGTGACGATTTCCGGCACCATGAGCGGGAAGTTCAAAACCGCATAGACGGCAGCCTTGCGGCGCACCCGCATACGGACCATCGCCAGTGCAGCGGCAGTGGCCATGACCGTGGCCAGACTTGCCGCGATCACCGCCAGCAGCACCGAGTTTAGCGCCGCTCCTCCGATTTCCTCGTTGGCGAAAACCGCCCGGTACCACTGCCATGACAGTCCGTCCAAGCGGCTGATCGACCGGCCCGCGTTGAAGGAATACAGCACCAGAAA
Organism: Rhodobacterales bacterium; assembly: GCA_031441285.1. Taxonomy (GTDB): domain Bacteria; phylum Pseudomonadota; class Alphaproteobacteria; order Rhodobacterales; family Rhodobacteraceae; genus Tabrizicola. Next base: position 5,102 of record JANOER010000235.1, on the reverse strand, counting down.
CAGGATCGGCGCGTAGAGGAAGGCCACGGCAAGGGTCGCCGTCAGCCCGAAACCCGGCAGGTTGCGGATGTCCCTGGCGCGGGCATCGAACAGGGCCATCACGCCTCCTCTCGCGCGGCGCGGCGGGCAACGATGAACAAAGCTGCCAGCGTGACGGCCATCAGGATGGTGGACAGTGCCGCTCCAAACGGCCAGTTGCGGCTGCCCTGAAACTGCATGCCGATCAGGTTGCCCAGCATCAACGTCTTGCCGCCGCCAAGGATATCGGGCGCAAGGTACGACCCGATGCCGGGGATGAAGACCAGCAGCCCGCCCGCAATCAGACCGGGCCGCAGGATGGGCAGGACCACGGCAAAGAACGCTTTGCGGCGGTTCGCATGCAGGTCATAGGCGGCTTCCAGCAGCGAAAAGTCGAACCGTTCAATCGCGGCATAAAGCGGCAGGATCATGAAGGGCAGGAAGGACGACACCAGCCCCAGACCGATTGCGAAGTTGTTGTACGCGAGGGGCAGCGGCCCGTCAGTCAAGCCCAACGATTGCAGCGCGTTGTTGATCGGCCCCTCATCCCGCAGGATCAACAAGAGGGCGATGGTGCGCACCAGCAGGTTCACCCAATAGGGCACCGTCACCAGCATCAGCCAAAGCGATTTCTGTCCCGCTGGCCGTGTGGCGATGAACCACGCCGTCGGCAATCCGATGATCAGGCACAGCAGGGTGGCAATGCCCGCTTGCAGCACCGACCGGCCAAGGATTTGCAGGTAGTCGGTGTTGAAGGTCAGGGTGTCATCGAAGATGTCGCGTTCGAACAACAGGCGGACATAGGCCTCGGCCGAGGGTTCCCAGATCACCCCGCCGTATTGGGCAGGTGTCAGCACGGAATAAAGCGTGGTGATGGCGATGGGCAGCACCATGAAGATCAGGATGGTGCCCAGCGACGGGGCCAGCAGAAGGCGGTGCAGCTTCATGACGCCAGCACCCGGATCGCGCCCGGCTCTGCCCGCAGGCAAACCGCCTCGCCGGGGGCGAAATCCTGCGCCCCACGCAGGCCCCCGCGCGGCAGGGTGACGTGCAGCGGCACCGAGGCACCCTCCAGCCGGAACGACAGCTCGTTGCCCATGTAGATCCGCTCGGCAACCCGCAGCGGCCCCAGATCGCCCGGTTGCTGCTGCCCCGCAGACATGATCGCCAGCCGTTCGGGCCGGATTGCCAGAGTCACCTCGGCCCCCATGGCACCGGTGGCCGGAACCACGCCCAACCCCTCGGCTATCGCGCCCTGCGCCCCAATCCGCGCCGGGATCAGGTTGGCCCCGCCGATGAAGTCGGCCACAAACCGGTTTGCCGGGGCCTCGTAGATCTCCTCCGGGCGGCCCAACTGCTGCACCCGGCCGCCCTGCATCACCGCGATGCGGTCGGACATCGCCAAAGCCTCGTCCTGATCATGGGTGACAAAGACAAAGGTGATTCCGGTTTGGCGCTGCAGCGCCTTCAGTTCCGACCGCATCCGCTGGCGCAGCTTCGCGTCCAGCGCCGACAGAGGTTCGTCCAGCAGCAGGATCTTCGGCCCCGGCGCCAGCGCGCGGGCCAAGGCCACCCGCTGCTTTTGCCCGCCCGAAAGCTGATCCGGGCGGCGATGCTCCATCCCTTCCAGCCCGACCAGTTCCACCATTCGCGCTACAGTCAAGGCAATCTCGGCCTGCGGGCGGCCCAGCATCCGCAAGGCAAAGCCCACGTTCTGCGCCACCGTCAGATGCGGAAACAGCGCATAGTTCTGGAACACCGTGTTGACCGGGCGATCCTCTGGTGGCAGGCCCGCGACGTTGCGGCCGAAAATGGCGATCTCTCCTGCGGTCGGCTGGTCGAACCCACCAATCAGGCGCAGAAGCGTGGTCTTGCCGCAGCCCGAAGGACCAAGGAGGGTGAAGAACTCATTTTCCCGGATCGTCAGATCGATGCTGTCAAGCGCCAGGTGCGCCGACGCCCCTTTGCCGTAGGTGCGGCCAAGCCCCGTCAACCGGCAAGCGTCGTTTTGGTCTCGCATATCGGCATACCCAGATTGGCCCGGAGTGCCAAACCTTGATCCCAAAGAAGCTGGCGCGTCATGTCCCCCTGAAGGGGTATTCCGATGCCTTGCCCGCTTTGAAATCCGCGTCAGACGGGTGATGGACCGGTCGACGCCGGACGCCACGGGAGCAGGCTCTGCGAAAAGCTACATCCATTTGCAAAACGAGTGCGAACTCACCTCCAAACGCTGCGAAACCTTCCGAACCGGATAGCCGCGCACCTGTATCTGCCGCACCGCGTCACTCTTGAACTCATCGCTGTGGCTGCTCGTCCAGATCGTCGCCTCATTGCCTCAAAGTCAGGGGGCAAAGCGTCTACAAGTCCAGCGGCATCTCATTGTTCTGGACTTGGAAAGCGGACGGGATACTATCCAAAGGCAACTGAAAAGGCTCAATTCCTGAAGCTCCAGCGGAATGCTGACGGAGCCCTTCCTCCCGATCTTAGAAAGAGAGACATCAATGCCCAACTCGGACTCGCCCGAAGTGGAACCGTCGTCAGCATCGGATCGGACCCAAATTGAAGCCCCTGCGCCGTCTCCGGGCAACGCGACGCTTTCAGCTGCCCCCCCTTCCCCAGGCCGTGGGCGGTCGCGGATCATCACGATCGTCCTCGTCGGTCTCCTTGCGGGCTTTCTTCTGCTGCTGGTCACGATGAACCAACGCACCCCGTATACGTCCGAAGCCGTTCTGGAGGCCCCGGTGATCGGGATCGCCGCCAATGTGTCGGGAGACATCATCGAGGTCGGGGTTCGTGACAATCAACGTGTCAAGGCGGGCGATCTGATCTTTCAGATTGATCCTGCCTTGTTTGAGACCGCGCTAAAAGCGGCGACGGCGCAACTTGAATACACGACCCAGCAACTGGGGGCCGAGGCAACCGGGCTTGGCGCGGCCGAGGCAGCCGTCGTGCAGGCCAAAGCCCGGCTGGCTGACGTGCAACAGCAGAACATTCGCGCAGAATCGCTGTTTTCCCGCGGGATCACCGCCCGTGCCACCCTGGACACGGCGCGCGCCAACCTTGAGACCGCTCAGGCCAGCCTTCGTGCGGCCGAGGCGCAGTTGGAGCAATCGCGCGAGCGGCTTGGTCCGCAGGGCGAGGACAACCCGCAGTTCCGGACCGCGTCCGCACAGCGCGAAAAGGCGCAGATCGATCTGATGCACGCGCGGGTCGTGGCCCCGGTGGACGGCGCAATCACCAACACCGTGCTGTCAGTGGGCCAGTTCGTAGGCGCGGGCCAGCATGTGGCGACCGTGATCGACACCGCCAGTGTCTGGGTCATGGCGCAAATCCCGGAGAACACACTGGGTCGCATCCAGCCCGGCGATCCGGTCGATATCGTGCTGGACGTGGCCCCGGGGCGGATCTTCAAGGGCGTGGTCGAAAGCACAAGCTCGGGCGTGGATCAGGTGATTGCCGCCGGCCTGCAAGGTGATCTTCCCACCCCGGTCAGCCGCCGGGTCTGGCTGCGCGACGTGCAGCGCATTCCGGTGCGGATCGATTTTGTGGATCTTGACCCCGAAGTGGCCATCCGCTCCGGAGCGCGGGCCAGTGTGACGATCTACACGGAGGGCGCCGGTTTCATCGAACCATTCGCGCGGGCCTGGATGTGGACGGTGGCCTATGTCCGCTTTGCGTTCTGATCCGCCGACCCACATTCTTGCCCTGCGGGTGGCGCTGGGGTTTGCCGCATCCCTGACCATTGCCGAGGGCTGGGATCTGGAGTTCAGCTTCGTGGCGGCCCTTGTCGGGGCGACGCTTGCAATGGGGCCGGCGCTGTCGGTGCTGGCGTTGGTCGTCCTGCCGCCACTGGCCTGGGTCATGGCGACGGTGTCGGTGCTGCTGGTCGAGGCGTTCGCCCCGTCGGTGCCGCCGCTGTTCCTGCTGGTGACGGTTGGCTGCCTTTGGCTGGGGTTCAAGCTGTCGGCGCGGTCGGACCGGATGAACGTCATCGGCCTTCTGATCCTGGTGCTGGCCTGCGTGATCCCGCTGCGCCTTTTGGCCTACCCCGAAGTCACCGACATGGTGGTGCATGATCTGGTGTCCAACGTGCTGGTCGGGGTTGGGGTGGCCTTTGTGCTGGGTCTGGTTCTGCCGGGGCCACAGGAACCCGCCCAGCCCGCCCCGCGATACGAGGTGCTGCCGCCGCTGACCGCCGCGATCGTGCTGACCCTTGGGGCCTATCTGGTCTGGGTGTTCGAACCGCCCGCCCCGGGCGCGGTGCTGATCGGGGCAATCATCACGCTGCGGGCCGATCTGCATCCCGGCTTTCAGGTGGCACGCGACCGGATCATCGGGGCGCTGGTTGGCGGCGCACTGGCCGTCGTGGCGGCCACAGTCATGGGGCTGGCGCCGGTGTTGCCGACGCTCTTTCTGGTGCTGATGGTGGTGGCCTGGCCGCTGGCGCTGCGGATCGTGCAGGACGGGCCCTGGCAGGGGGCGGCGATCAAGTCGCTGTATGCGGTGGGGATTCTGGTGGGCGAAGGATTCTCGCCCCTGTTCGAGGACACGGGCGAGAGGTTGGGCATCCGGATTGTCGGCGTGTTCATCGGCTTGCTGTTCGCCATGGCCGCCATTGCGCTGTTTGGCCCTCGTTCGGCCTCAGTGGCACAGCAAGGACCCTGAAGGCGGCACTGTCGGCTGCCTTCAGGCTTTTGCGTCAATACTCGTTGAACATGGTCTGGATTGCTGCCGGATCGCTGGTCCTGGTCAGCGCCAGCATCAGCAGGACACGCGACTTGGCCGGGTTCAACTCGCCCGAAGCGACAAAGCCCAGCGCATCATCGTCCACCTCGTTGTTGCGGTAAACGATGCCGGTGGGCAGCCGCGTGCTGCGCACCACGACGATGCCGGCCGCAGCCGCAGCCGTCAGCGCGTCCAGCGCCGGGGTGGTCATGTTGCCGTCGCCAACCCCGGCGATCACCAGACCCTTGGCCCCCAGCTTGATCGCCGCCTCGATAAGGTCAGCGTTCATGTCCCCATGGATCCACCCTAACCTCCGGGTGTGCCACAAAGTAAGCCTGTGCGTCTATAAGGTTTTGTTG
>JANOER010000234.1:0-24665 GCA_031441285.1 Rhodobacterales bacterium | reverse complement strand
GGCGGTTAGCTTGATCGTGTCGCGGATGATCGACACGTCGAACGGCTCGGGCGTGCCTTCGCGCGCGATCGTGATGATGATTTCGGACCCGATCGGGCCGCGCATCTTTTCGACGGCGTAATCCAGCATCAGCCCAAGCAGCGATTCGCCGTTGACGTGGGTGATGAAGTCGCCCGCAAGGATCCCGGCCTTCGCGGCAGGGGTGCCATCCATCGGCGAGATCACCTTGATGAAGCCTTCTTCCTGGGTGACTTCGATCCCGAGCCCGCCAAACTCGCCCCGGGTCTGGACCTGCATGTCCTCGAAGTCCTTGGCCGAAAGATAGCTTGAGTGCGGGTCAAGCGAAGTGAGCATGCCATTGATCGCCGCGGTCACCAGTTCGTCGGTCGGAACCTCTTCGACATACTGGGCGCGGATGCGTTCGAAGATGTCGCCGAACAGGTCAAGCTGTTCGTAGATCGAGCTTTCCGCCGCCACTTCCTGGGCGACCAGCGGCCCGGCGATCTGCGTGGTTGCCAGCACCCCGGCCACTGTCCCGCCAAGGGCGGCCATCGCGAACTTCTTCATGCTCTGTCAGTCTCCTGTGCGGGCCAGGCCTGCGAACCACGTCATCGGGTCCACGGGTGCTGCACCCTGTCTGAGTTCCATATAAAGCGTTTCCGTATCCCGCCCGCCAGACCCATCTGGGGAACCGGTCATGAATTCCTCGGTCGCAACGCCTGAACCGCCCATCAGCCCCAGCGGGGCATCGGCGACGACGACTTCTCCCACTTCGCCGTAAACCAGATCGAGCCCCGCGAGAACCAGGAGATAGCCGTCTCCGGGTTCAAGAATCATCACATTTCCGTAGTCCAGAAGCGGGCCGCGATAGCGGATCGTCGCAGGCCAGGGCGCGGTGACCAGCGCGCGCGCTTGCGTGGACAGGGCGATGCCGGCGCGGCGCACGCCTGCGGCATCGGCTTCGCCCGGTCGGCGCAGAAGCTTGCCCAGCACCGGCAACGGCAAAACGCCCTGTTGCGCGGCAAATCCCGGCAGGGGTTCGGCTTCGGGCGACAGCCCGCCTGCGAAGGCATCCAGAGTGTCGGCGCTTTCCAGAAGCTGGCGCAGCGCGTCGGGGTCTTCGGTGAACCGGCGCGGCAGGTCGGTCCGGTCAGAGATTGCCTGCGACAGGGTTGTCCGCGCCACCTGGGCCGCGGAAAGTCCCGTCGTCAGGGTTTCGCCGGCCGAAAGCTGGAGCGTGCGAAGCTCGGCCAGTTCGGTGAGCTCGGCTTTCAGCGCCTGCGCCTCGACGTGCAGCGCCGGGGTCACGTCGGCCATAAGCATGCCCGACCGCGCGGTGCCAAGCGCCCCGTCGGGGTGCAGCAGAAGCAGCGGGCCGGGGTTTGCCTCCATGGTGGCAAGAACCCCCAGAAGCCGGCCAATCCCGTCGCGCTTGGCGTCAAAGGCGCGGATCAGGGCGGCTTCGCGCAAGGAGGCCTCGCGCAGCGCGGACCGCAGAACGGCAAGACCTTCCTCATAGGCGCGGATCGTCCGGGTCAGGGCCGCAACCCGGTCACGGGCCTCGGTCGCGCTGTCGAGTGCTGCGACAGCGGCTTGCAGGTCCGCCGAAGCGCGGGCGGCCTGGTCGGCGACGGTCTGGGCCGCAAGCGGTGTGGACAGCAGAAGGGAAAGGACGGCTGCGCGGATCATTTGATCAGCGTCTGGCCGGTCATTTCGGGCGGCTGGGGGAGGTGCATGAGCTGCAAAAGCGTGGGCGCAAGGTCGGCAAGGCGACCGCTGCGCAAGGTCGCACCGGGGGGGCCGCCGAACAGGATGACGGGCACCGGGTTCGTCGTGTGCGCGGTATGCGGCCCGCCGGTGACGGGATCGACCATCACCTCGCAATTGCCGTGGTCGGCGGTCACGATCATCGCGCCGTCCCGCGCGGTCAGGGCCGCACGTGCACGGGTCAGGCCGCGGTCCACCGCCTCGCAGGCCTTGATCGCTGCGGGAAGGCTGCCGGTGTGACCCACCATGTCCGGGTTGGCATAGTTGACGACGATGAGGTCATAGCCCTTGTCGATCGCGGCGACCAGGTGATCGGACACGGCATCCGCGCTCATCTCGGGTTGCAGGTCATAGGTCGCGACCTTTGGCGACTGCGGCATGGCCCGATCCTCGCCGGGGTAGGGCGCTTCGCGGCCGCCGTTGAGAAAGAAGGTGACATGGGGATACTTCTCGGTCTCGGCCAGGCGGAACTGGGTGCGCCCCTGGGCCGCGACCCATTCGCCAAGGGTGTTGACCAGCACCCGCTTGGGGAAAGCGGCGGCCATGTAGGCGTTGTGGGGTTCGGAATATTCGACCATGCCCAGCATTGCTGACCATTTTGGCCTTGGGCCGGTGTCGAAAGCGGTGAAGGCAGGATCGCCAAGGGCGGCAAGGATCTCACGCGCGCGGTCGGCGCGGAAGTTCAGGCAGAACAGCCCGTCGCCGTCCCGGATGCCCGCGTAGCCGGCGATCACCGTGGGCGCGAGGAATTCGTCGGTCTCGCCCTTGGCATAGGAATGGATCACGGCGGTCGCGGCGTCGGGGGCGATCTCTCCGCTGGCGCGGGTCATGGCGGCATGGGCGCGGGCCACCCGGTCCCAGCGGTTGTCGCGGTCCATCGCCCAGTAGCGGCCGGTGACGGTGGCGATCGTGGCCCCGTCCGGCAGCGCGGCCGTCAGGTGCGCCATATAGCCGGCAGCGGAGGAGGGCGCGACATCGCGGCCATCGGTGATGGCATGCAGTGCGACGGGAACGCCGAGGGCTGTGAGAGCACGACAGGCGGCGACGATGTGGCTGATGTGGCCGTGGACCCCGCCATCCGAGACGACGCCCATCAGGTGGGCGGTGCCGCCTGCGGCCTTCACCGCGGCGGCGAAGGCATGCAGGGCGGCGTTGACGGCAAAGCTGCCATCCTCGACCGCAAGGTCGATGGCGCCAAGGTCCATCGCCACGACACGCCCCGCACCGATGTTCGTGTGCCCGACCTCAGAGTTGCCCATCTGCCCGGTCGGCAGGCCGACATCGGGGCCGAAGGTTGTCAGGGTGGCATGGGGGCAGGTGGCCCAGAGCTGGTTGAAGGTCGGCACATGGGCTTGCGCCGGCGCGCTGGTAGCCGGGTTCGGGCCGATGCCCCAGCCGTCAAGGATGCACAGGACGACAGGTTTCGGGGCGGACATGGGCGGCTCCTGCATGGTGACGCTATGGTTTTACGCGCGGCGGGCGGGCGGGGCAACCGGGGCCGCTTATCGCTCCCGTTGCCGGGGCTCTTCGCTTTGGTCAGCGATGAAAGCCGGACGGCTTGAAGAGCGGCTGCTCAGGTGGATTTGCGTTCCAAGGACAGCGCGTAAAGCCCGGCGGCGATGATCACGCCTGCGCCAAGGGCGACGGGAAGCTCCAGCACCTCGCCATAGATGGTGATGCCGACCAGTGTGACGAAGACGATCTGCAGATAGGCGTAGGGCTGCACCCGAGCCGCCTCGATCTGTTCGTAGCACTTCAGCAACAGCCAGTGCGAAAAGATCGACAACGCGCAGTAGACCGCAAGGAAGGCCATGTCGCGCGGCAGCATGGCTTCAAGATGCGGCAGCCCGATCGCGGTCATCAGCATCGCGCCGATCACGCCGGGCCAGAAGAAGGCGGGAAAGGTCGGTTCGTCCCGCGTGGTCAGGCGCGTGAGGACGGAATACATCGCGAAAAGGAACGCCGCGGCAAGGGGAAGCAGCGCCGACCAGCTGAACACTCCCATGCCCGGGCGCAGGATGATGAGGACGCCCAGCATCCCGGCGGCGACGGCGGCCCAGCGTTGCCAGATGATCTTCTCGCCCAGGATCGGACCAGAAAGGGCCACGATCAGCAGCGGACAGACGGCAAAGACTGCGTGGCTGTTGATCAGGCCGATCATCGTGTAGCCCCAGATGATCAGGCAGATCTCGGCCACCAGCAGGCAGGAGCGGATCAGGTGGGCCGGCAGCCGGCCCGACCGGATCGCGGCGCGGGGGCCTTCGGGGCGGCGCAGGGCCAAGAAGATCACGAAACCGGCAAAGACCCAGTAGCGGATCATGACGATCATCAAGGTGTTGTATTCGCCGGCAAGATGGCGCGAAAAGCCGTCCTGTGCCGCGAAGCTGGCGACGGCGGCGACCATCAGCCAGATGCCTTTGGTGGGGTTCTTCGAGGAGGACATGCTGGCGGCGTCGGTAACACGGGTCCGGCAGAGGGGGAAGGGGTGCGGGCCGGTTGGCGTCAGACGTCCCGGAACGGCGCGCGCCCTAGCCCGACGGCGGCAGAACCCCGGTCGTCATATGGCGTTTGCGGCCGAAGCCCGGGCAGCGCGTGACCGAGAAGCCCGCCTCGGCGAGGGCCTGGCGGACGGCTCCGGCGGCGGTGTAGGTGGCGAAGCTGCCTTCGGGGGCGGTGTGGACTGCAACCTCTGCCAGCAGGGCGGGGGACCAAAGCTCGGGGTTCTTCGCGGGCGAAAAGCCATCGAGGAACCAGGCGTCGGCCTTGCCCGTCCAGCCGGGCAGGGTGACCCGTGCGTCGCCCAGGACCACGGTCGCGGTCAGGTTCGGGAAGTGCAAGGTCGAGGCCCCGGCTGACCATTGGCGCAGGAATTCGGGTGCGATCGGTGCAAGTTCGGGGAACGCCTGCAGGGCGCGGGCAATGTCGGGGGCGGCAAGGGGGAAGGCCTCGAAGCTGGTGTAGCGCAGGTGGCCGGGGCCGCTGTGGGCCAGCACCGTGGCAAGCAGATTGAGCCCGGTGCCGAAGCCCAGTTCGGCGATGTGGAAGCCGTCACGGAACCGCTGAGGGAGGCGGTTGCCGGCAAGAAAGACGTGACGGGTCTCGGCCAGGCCGCCGCCAAGCGAGAAGTAGGGATCGTCGAAGCGTCTGGCGACGGGAACGGTGCCGTCGCGCCAGTCGAGTTCCGGGTGGTCGCGGTCGGGCATCGGGGGTAGTCCTTTTCGTGGCAGGGTGATGGGCGTGGGGCGACGGAATGGCAAGGGTGGATGTCACGGTCAGGGGGGCGGGGATCTTTGGCCTGTCGATCGCCTGGGCCTGCGCCCGGCGTGGCGCGCGGGTGCGGGTGATCGACCCTTCAGGTCCGGGGGCAGGGTCGTCCGGCGGGCTGGTCGGCGCGCTGTCTCCGCATGTGCCGGAGGCATGGAATGCCAAGAAGGCGTTCCAGCTGGACAGCCTTTTGATGGCCGAAAGCTGGTGGCGCGCGGTCGAGGCCGCGTCCGGCCTTGAGGCGGGCTATGCGCGGACGGGCCGGCTGCAGCCCCTGGCGGATGCGCGGGCGGTCGATGCGGCACACGCGCGGGCGCTTGGGGCCGTAGATCTGTGGCAGGGGCGGGCGGATTGGCGGCTGGTTCCGGTGACCGGCGCGCAGTGGGAGCCGGCGTCGCCGTCGGGCTGGCTGGTCGAGGACACGCTGTCGGCGCGGGTTTCGCCGCGGATGGCGCTGGCGGCGCTGGTCGGGGCCGTGCGGGCGATGCGGGGCGAGGTGCTGCGCGAAGCCGATGCGGCGGGGATTGTCGTCCATGCAACGGGGCTTGCGGGGCTGGAGGCGCTGTCGGCGGCCCTGGGCTGGAAGGTCGGGCAGGGTGTGAAGGGGCAGGCGCTGGCCCTGCGCTTTGCCGCCGCAGATCGCCCGCAGCTTTTCGTCGACGGCCTGCACATCGTGCCGCATGCGGACGGGACGGTTGCGATCGGGTCGACCTCCGAGAGCAGTTGGCAGACTGACGGGCCGGACGGGCAGCTGGACGGCCTTCTCGGCAGGGCAATCGCGGCGCTGCCGGTCCTGAGCGGGGCCGAGGTGGTGGCGCGCTGGGCGGGGGTGCGGCCGCGTGCGGTCAGCCGCGCCCCGATCCTGGGGCAATGGCCGGGGCGGGCAGGACATTTCGTGGCGAACGGCGGCTTCAAGATCGGCTTTGGCATGGCGCCCAAGGTGGCAGAGGTCATGGCTGACCTGATTCTGGACGGGCAGGACGGAGTGCCGGACGCGTTCCGGCTGGACGGCCTGCTGCGGGATCGGTCGGGATCCCCCCCACCCCCGCACATCCCCACGCTGGACGAAGGGGGCGCCTGAGCTTCGGCCAGCGAGCCGGACTTGTCGCCGAGGGCGCAGTCAGGGTCGGAGAGCCTCGGCGCGGAGGGACTGCATCAGTTCGTCCAGCGCCTTTTGGGAGCGCGGATCGATCAGGCGACCTTCGGCCGTGAAGGCATGGCTTGCATCCGCCACCATCACCTCGGGCCCGGTCAGCAGGCGCGGGCGGAACGATGTGAGCGCGAGGCGCAAGGCAAACTGCGACCGGTCGCCCCCGCCGCGGCCATCGGCGGCGGATAGGATCGCGACGGGCGTGTCGCGGAACGGCGCGCCCTTCGTGCGGCTGACCCAGTCAAGCGCGTTCTTCAGGACGCCGGGGAAGGATTTGTTGTATTCGGGTGTTGCGATCACCACGGCGTCGGCAGCGGCGATCTGATCGGCAAGCGTTTGCACCTCGGTCGGGATGCCGTGGCTGTCTTCGATGTCTCCGTCATACAGGGGCAGGCGGAGGTTAGCTTCGGTCTGGGTCGCCTCACCAAAGGCGCGGCGTGCTTCGGCCAAGAGCAGGCGGTTGGTGGATGCGGCGCGGAGCGCACCGGGAATTCCGAGAAGCGTGAGCATGGCGGGACCTTTGGCAACTGGCGCAGACCCTATGGCGAGTGGTGGCGGCTGCAAGGCTATTGTTTCGACCGGGCTGCGGACGGCAACCCGGTTCTGCAAGGGGAGGTCCGGTTGCCAGGCGTGCGAAAATGAGCGCGTTCCGCGCGAAGTCCTTGTGTTTTGCCTCTGGCCGTTCCGGCCAACCGGCATGGCTGATGGGGGCATACTGCCCCCAAACCCCCTGAAGATATTTGGGCAAAAGTGAATGGGGTGTCGATGGGGGGCGCAAGATGTTGGGGATAAGCTGCCGGAAGGGCCAAGATGCTGGGGGGTCGGGTTGACTTGGGGCCGGCGGGGCGGGATCATTGGGACGTGCGACTCGAGAGGGACCCTTGCGGCTTACCAGACTTCGGCTGAACGGCTTCAAAAGCTTTGTCGACCCCACGGATCTGGTGATCCATGAGGGTTTGACCGGCGTGGTCGGTCCCAATGGTTGCGGCAAGTCCAACCTTCTGGAGGCGCTGCGCTGGGTGATGGGCGAGAATCGTCCGTCGGCCATGCGGGGCGGTGGCATGGAGGATGTGATCTTCAATGGTGCCGCCACACGGGGGGCGCGGCATTTCGCCGAGGTCGCACTGGTGATGGACAACAGCGACCGGCTGGCGCCCTCGGGGTTCAATGATGCCGACCAGATCGAGATCGTGCGACGGATCACGCGGGACGCGGGGTCTGCCTACCGCGCCAACGCCAGGGAGGTGCGGGCGCGGGACGTGCAGATGCTGTTTGCCGATGCCTCGACGGGAAGCCATTCTCCGGCACTGGTGCGGCAAGGGCAGATTTCGGAATTGATCAACGCCAAGCCGAAGGCGCGGCGCCGGGTGCTGGAAGAGGCGGCAGGCATCAGCGGGCTTTACGCGCGCCGCCATGAGGCGGAACTGAAGCTGGCGGGGACAGAAGCGAACCTTTTGCGCGTCGATGACGTGCTGGAGGCGCTTGCGCAGCAGCTGAGCGTCCTGACCCGGCAGGCGAAACAGGCGGCGCGGTATCGGGAACTGTCCGAGGAGTTGCGCAAGTCCGAGGGCATGTTGCTGTGGCGGCGCTGGCGCGAGGCCGACGAGGCGCGGTTGGCGGCCGAAGGATCCTTGCGCGAACGGCTGATCGCGCAAGGCCAGGCCGAGGCCGTGGCACGGGAGGCCGGAACGCTGCGCGAAGCGGCGGATGCGGCGCTGCCCCCGAAGCGCGAGGAAGAGGCGATCGCCTCGGCAGTCCTGCAGCGTTTGGCGTTGCAGCGGGATGCGCTTTGCGATCAGGAAGCGCGCGCCCTGGCCGAGATTGACGCGCTGAAGGGCCGGATCGCGCAGCTTTCGCGCGATATGGAGCGTGAGGCGGGCCTGAACCGCGATGCAGGCGACGTGACCCAGCGGCTGGACTGGGAAATCCGCGAGCTGGCCCGCGCGCATGAAGGGCATGATGGCAAGCTGGCGGCCGCCGTCGAGGCGGCCCGCGAGGCCGGGGCGGTGCTGGCCCTGCGCGAGGCGCAGCTGTCGGAGCTGACCGAGGATGCGGCCCGTCTGGCGGCGCGGCACCAGTCCACGCAGCGCATGCAGGGCGATGCCCGTGCCGTCCTAGACCGGGCCGAGGGCGAGGCGGTCCGCGCGCGGGAGGCGGTTGCCGGTGCGACCGGCGCGCTGGACGCAGCGGGCGAGGCCTTTGCCGCGGCCGAGGACGCGCAGGAAGCGGCGCTTGCCGAAGGCGAGGCGACGGAAGCGGCGCTGGAAGCGGCCGAAATGGCGCGGACGGAAACGCAAGGCCGGGAAGCCGAGGCGCGGGCGGCGCGGTCCTCGGCCGAGGGCGAAGCCAATGCGTTGCGGGCCGAAGTGGCGGCCCTGGCCCGGCTGGTCGAGCGCGAGGCCCAGGCCGGCCATCAGCTTCTGGACAAGCTGGTGGTGACGCCCGGTTTTGAAAAGGCGCTGGGTGCAGCGCTTGCCGATGACCTGAGAAGCCCCGAGATTGACGGCGGCGCACGGTCCGGCTGGGCCAGGCTGGACGCCTATGCTGATCCGCAGGCTCTGCCGGTGGGCGCGGTGCCGTTGGCAACCGAGGTGCAGGGGCCGGCGGTGCTGGCGCGGCGTCTGTCACAGATCGGGCTGGTCAGCCGCGCGCAAGGGTTTGCCTTGCAGGTGGCCTTGCGTCCCGGCCAGCGACTGGTCAGCGTCGAGGGTGATCTCTGGCGCTGGGACGGGTTCCGGGCCGGGGCGGAGGATGCGCCAAGTGCGGCGGCATTGCGGCTGCAGCAGTTGAACCGTCTGGTGCAGCTGAAGCGCGACCTTGAAGAGGTTTCGGCACGGGCCGAAGGCGCCTCGCAGGCGCATGAGGTGTTGCAGGCCCGGCTGGCCGAACTTGCAGCGGCGGACGTCCGCGCGCGGGAGGCCCGGCGGTCGGCGGATGCCCGGCTGGCCGAAGCGAACCGGGCCCTGGCGCGGTCCGAAGCCGACCGTTCGATCTCGGGTGGCAAGCTTGAGGCGGCGAAACTGGCGGTGAGCCGGTTCGAAGACGAAGCAATGGCCGCGCGTGGCCGGTTGTCCGAAGCCGAGGCGGCACTTGCCGATCTGGGCGATCTGGACGCGGCCCGCGGCGCGGTCGAGGCCGCGAAGATCACCGTCGAGGCGGCGCGGATCACCATGATGACGCGGCGGTCCAGCCAGGATGAAGTGCGGCGCGAGGGCGAGGCGCGGGTGCGCCGGCAGCAGGATGCCGCGAAGGAACTGGCGGGCTGGACCCTCCGGCTGGAAACGGCTGCACAGCGAACCGAAGAACTGGCCGAACGGCGCGCCGGGTCCGAGGAAGAGCTGGCCGAGGCGATGCTGGCCCCCGAGGAGATTGCGTCGCGGCGGGACGCGCTGGTCGACGCGATGGCCGAGGCCGAGGCGCGGCGGCGGCAGGCGGCCGACGCCCTGACCGAGGCGGAAACCGCGCTGCGCGAGGCGCAGATCGCCGAGCGCGACGCCGAGAGGATGGCGGGCGAAGCGCGCGAGGGCCGGGCGCGGGCCGAGGCGCGGCTGGACGCGGCCCGGGAAGGCGTGGCCCTTGCCGCCGACCGGATCCGCGAGGAGGATGATCGCACGCCCGATGAGTTGCTGGCGTCGCTCAGGGTCGAGCCGGACAAGATGCCCGATGCCGACAGCCTTGATGTCGAAGTGGGCCGGCTGAAACGCCAGCGCGAGGCTTTGGGCGCCGTCAACCTGCGGGCGGAAGAGGATGCGAAGGCGGTCGAGGCGGAATACGACGCGCTGGCTGCCGAAAAATCGGACCTCGAAGAGGCGGTGAAGAAGCTGCGCGCCGGGATCTCCGGGCTGAACAAGGAAGGGCGCGAGCGGCTTCTGACCGCGTTCGAGCAGGTGAACGCCAACTTCTCGACCCTTTTCACCCATCTTTTTGGCGGCGGTGAGGCGCGGCTGGTGCTGGTCGAATCGGACGATCCGCTTGAAGCCGGCCTGGAGATCCTGTGCCAGCCGCCGGGCAAGAAGCTGGCCACGCTCAGCCTGCTGTCCGGGGGAGAGCAGACTTTGACCGCGCTGGCGCTGATCTTCGGGGTGTTCCTGGCGAACCCGGCTCCGATCTGCGTGCTGGACGAGGTCGATGCGCCCTTGGACGATGCGAACGTGACGCGGTTCTGCGATCTTCTGGACGAAATGACCCGGCGGACCGAAACACGCTTCCTGATCATCACCCACCATGCCGTGACGATGGCGCGGATGGACCGCCTGTTCGGCGTCACCATGGCCGAGCAGGGCGTGTCGCAACTGGTGTCGGTCGACCTGAAGAAGGCCGAAGCGCTGGTCGCGTGACCCCGCGCGTGTAGTTAACCGGCTGGAAACCAGAATCAGGCAGAACAAGGCGTGAACAGGAAACCGGAGCACGCCATGAACAGCCTTATTTCCGTCGCGACACTTCTGGCCCTTGTCGCCTGGGCCGAAGGCTCGCTTGTGGTCGGCATGCCCGGGCTGACCTCTCCTGCGGTCAACCGGGGGATCGAAGGTTCGTCGCAGTAATGGCCGAAACAGACCGGCATGTGGCGAAAACGGATGGGTTTTCCCCGCCTCTGGCCCCTAAAATGGGGCAAAGGGGAGATTGGGCGTGCGCTATTCCGGATTTCGGGTCATTGCCGAGGCTCTGACGGGCCACAAGGGCTGGAAACCGGTCTGGCGCGACTCCGAGCCGCAGCCCGCCTATGACTACATCATCATCGGCGGCGGCGGGCATGGGCTGGCAACAGCCTATTATCTTGCCAAGGAGTTCGGTCAGGCGCGGATCGCGGTCCTGGAAAAGGGCTGGCTTGGCGGCGGGAATGTCGGGCGGAACACCACGATCATCCGGTCCAACTATCTTCTGGACGGCAACGAGCCGTTCTACGAGTTCAGCCTGAAGCTGTGGGAAGGGCTTGAACAGGATTTCAACTACAATGCGATGGTCAGCCAACGCGGGATCATCAACCTGATCCACACGGACGCGCAAAGGGATGCCTTCACCCGGCGGGCGAACGCGATGATCCTGCACGGCGCCGATGCCGAGATGCTGGACCGCGACGCGGTGCGCAAGCTTTACCCCTGGCTGAATTTCGACAACGCCCGCTTCCCGATCAAGGGCGCGATCCGGCAGCGGCGGGGCGGGACAGTCCGCCACGACGCGGTGGCCTGGGGCTATGCGCGCGGGGCCGACCTGCGCGGCGTGGACCTGATCCAGAACTGCGAAGTGACCGGAATGCGGATCGAAGCCGGGCGTATTCTGGGGGTCGAGACGACACGCGGCTACATTGCCGCGAAAAAGGTCGGGGTGGCGGTGGCGGGATCGTCGTCGAAGGTCATGGCCCATGCCGGCATGCGCCTGCCGATCGAAAGCCATGTCCTGCAAGCCTTTGTCAGCGAAGGCCTGAAGCCGATGATCGACGGGGTGATGACCTTTGGCGCGGGGCATTTCTACGTCAGCCAATCCGACAAGGGCGGGCTGGTCTTTGGTGGCGACATCGACGGCTACAACTCCTACGCGCAACGCGGGAACCTGCCGGTAATCGAGGACGTGGCCGAAGGTGGCATGGCCCTGATGCCTGCGATCGGGCGGGTGCGACTGCTGCGGGCCTGGGGCGGGATCATGGACATGTCGATGGACGGCTCGCCGATCATCGACCGGACCGGAGTCGAGGGGCTCTATTTCAACGGCGGCTGGTGCTATGGCGGCTTCAAGGCGACACCGGCGAGCGGCTGGTGCTTTGCGCATCTTTTGGCAAAGGACGCGCCGCACCCGACTGCCATGGCCTACCGTTTCGACCGGTTCCTGAAGGGCCGGATGATCGATGAGAAGGGTCAGGGCGCGTCCCCAAATCTGCATTGATGAAAATGGAAACATCGCATTGCACGCCGCTCTTCGCTCCCTTTCGGGCGCTCATCGCTGCGGCGGCGTCAGCGATGACGTCCGTAAGGGCGAAAGAGCGGCCAGTGACAAGGATTTCCGAATGATTATTCACCATCCGATCCTTGGCCCCCGCGATGCGCAGGAATTTGTCTATCTGGGGGATGCAGCCCTGATCGACCGTCCCGATGGCATGACCTCGGGCATCGAGGCCTTCCATGACTACGCCTACAACCGCGACAACCCGGCAGGAACGCATCGCGAGCTTTGGTTTCACGAACAGGGCGACCGGTCCTGGCTGGTGGTGACGCGCAACACGGTAACGCATGAAATCCTGACGGTAGAGCTGGCGCGAGACGTGGCCCGCGCGCGGGGGCGGTCGACATGACCCAGTCGCACCGGATCGAGGGCGGACAGATCGATCGCGGCGCGGTGCTGCGCTTCACCTTTGATGGCTTGCCCTATACCGGGCACCCAGGAGACACGCTTGCCTCGGCGCTGCTGGCCAACGGGGTGCGGCTTATGGGGCGCAGCTTCAAGTATCACCGGCCACGCGGCGTGCTTTCGGCCGGGTCGGAGGAACCGAATGCGCTGGTCGAACTGCGGACGGGCGGGCGGCAAGAGCCGAACACGCGGGCGACCGTGGCCGAACTTTACGACGGTCTGGCCGCGCAGAGCCAGAACCGCTGGCCCAGCTTGCGGTTCGACGCTTTGGCGATCAACGACCGGCTGAGCAGCTTTTTCGCGGCGGGCTTTTACTACAAGACCTTCATGTGGCCGAAGTCCTTCTGGGAAAAGCTGTACGAGCCGATCATCCGCCGCGCGGCGGGGCTGGGGTCGGTCAGTCTTCAGGAAGATCCCGACGTCTATGACAAGGGGTTCCTGCACTGCGATCTTCTGGTGATCGGTGCCGGGCCCTCGGGCCTGATGGCGGCCCTGACCGCCGGACGCAGCGGCGCGCGGGTGATCCTGGCGGACGAAGATTTCCGGATGGGCGGGCGGCTGAACGCCGAAACACTGGTGATCGGCGACGCGCCAGGCGCGGACTGGGCATCCGCTGCAGTGGCGGAACTGGCGTCGATGCCGAAGGTCCGGCTGATGCTGCGAACGACGGTGGTGGCTGCCTTCGATCACGGGATCTACGGCGCCGTTGAGCGGGTTTCGGATCACCTTGCGGAACCTTTGCCGGGCAAGCCCCGGCAGGTGCTTTGGCGCATCTATGCCGGTCGGGCAGTCCTTGCGGGCGGCGCGACCGAGCGTCCGATTGCCTTTGAAAACAACGACCGTCCGGGCATCATGCTGGCGGGGTCGATGCGGGCCTATGCCAATCGCTGGGGCGTGCAGGCCGGCGAACGCGTCGCGATCTTCACCAACAACGACGATGGCCTGCGCACCGCGACCGATCTGCAAGCCAAGGGTGTCGACGTCGTCGCGGTGATCGACTCCCGCGAAGGGGGCGCGCTTCTGCCCGGCATCCGGCACCTCCGTGGGGCCGAAGTGATCGACAGTGCGGGTCGTCTGGGGTTGAAGTCGGTCACGGTCCGGCAGGCGAACGGGCGGACCGAAGAGATCCGGGTTGATGCTCTGGGGGTTTCCGGGGGCTGGAACCCGAATGTGAATATCCATTCGCATCACCGGTCCCGACCGGTCTGGGATGCGTCGATTGCGGCCTTCGTTCCCGGGGCGGATGGACCTCCCGGTCTGCTGGTCTCGGGGGCTTCGGCGGGTGTGATGTCCACAGCCGGCGCCTTGCAAACCGGGCGGGATGCGGCGATGGCGGCCTTGGGGCTTGCCGGTGCGGCTCCGGACCTGCCTGAAGCCGAGGATGCCCCGGTCAGGATCACTCCGCTTTGGTACGTGGCGCATGGCAAGGGGCGCGCCTGGATCGACCAGCAGAACGATGTGACCGTCAAGGACATCAAACTGGCGAAGCAGGAGAATTTCACCAGCGTCGAGCATGTGAAGCGCTACACCACGTTGGGGATGGCGACCGATCAGGGCAAGACCGGCAATGTCATCGGCCTCGCGATCATGGCCGAGCTTACGGGTCGGTCAATCCCCGAGACCGGGACGACGATCTATCGCCCACCCTACACTCCGGTCGCGATGGGAACATTGGCCGGCCGGTCGCGGGGGCGCGAGTTCAAGCCGTTCCGCCTGACGCCCAGCCACCACTGGGCGGCCGAACAGGGTGCTGTCTTTGTCGAAGTCGGCAACTGGCTGCGCACGCAATGGGTGCCGCAGGCCGGCGAAACCGAATGGCGGCAATCGGTAGACCGCGAGGTGCTGGCGACGCGCCGGTCGGTTGGCATCTGCGACGTGACCACGCTGGGCAAGATCGACATTCAGGGCACGGATGCGGCGCGCTTTCTGGACCGGGTCTATGCCAACACGTTCAGCACCCTGGCGGTCGGCAAGTGCCGCTACGGGCTGATGCTGCGCGAGGACGGTATCGTCTTCGACGACGGCACCACGGCGCGCCTTGGTGAACATGAGTTCGTAATGACCACTACGACGGCCAACGCGGTGACGGTGTTTCGGCACCTGGAGTTCTGTCGGCAGTGCCTGTGGCCTGATCTGGACGTGCAGCTGATCTCGACCACCGAGGCCTGGGCGCAGTATTCCGTGGCCGGGCCAAATGCTCGCCGCCTTCTGGAGAAGGTCGTCGATCTGGACATTGGCGACGCGGTTTTCCCTTACATGGGGGCCGGCGCTATCACGGTCTGCAACGGTCTGCGGGCGCGGCTTTTCCGGATCAGCTTCTCGGGTGAACTGGCGTTCGAAATCGCGGTTCCGACGCGCTACGGCGATGCGCTTTTGCGTGAGATGCTGTCGCGCGGGGCAGAGTTTGATCCGGTCGTCTATGGCACTGAGACCTTGGGCGTGATGCGTATCGAGAAGGGCCATGTCGCCGGGGGCGAGCTGAACGGGCAGTCGACGGCGCTGAACATGGGTCTTGGCAAGATGGTGTCAAAAAAGAAGGACGCGATCGGCGTGGTCCTGTCGCAGCGCGAGGGGTTGGTTGATCCGGATGGCTATCGGCTGGTGGGTGTCCGGCCGGTTGACCCCGCCGGCAAGCTGGTGGCGGGAAGCCATTTCCTTGAGATCGGGGCGGATCCGGTGGCCGCGAACGACGGGGGGTGGCTGACCTCGAAGGTTTACTCTCCCCATCTCGGCTGCGACATCGCGCTGGGCTATCTGAAGGGGGGCGACCGCAAGATCGGCGCGCGGATGCGGGCAGTCAACCTGGTGGGCGGGACTGAGACCGAAGTCGAGATCGTGTCGCCGCATTTCTTCGATCCTGAGGGGGAGCGGCTGCGTGGCTGACATACTGATAGCGATGACGGCTTTGGGGTCGCGGGACGCGGCCGTGGTCCATGTCGGACCGCTGACCGTGACCGAGCGGCTTGACGTGGCATTGGCTTCGGTCGCGGTGCGGCGGGGGCGGGCGAAGGATCTTGTAAAGGCCGCGAAGGCGGTCGGGCTGCCCTTGCCAGCACCGGCGCGATATCAGGCAGGAAAGATTTTCGGTGCATTCTGGGTTGCTCCGGAAATGTGGTTCGCCGAGGCGCCGCTTCCCGGCCACGAGGAAATTGCGGCACTTCTGAAAGCCGGACTGGGCGATGCCGCCTCGGTCACCGAACAGACCGACGCCTGGGTGCGCTTTGATCTGGCGGCGCCCGACCTGGCACCGCTTCTGGAGCGGTTGTGCAATGTCGATTTTCCGGGGGCTCCGGATGGCCATGCAACCCGCACCGTCATCGACCATCTGGGCTGCTACCTGATCAAGCCTGGGCCCGGTATGGCGCGGATTTACGGTCCGCGATCTTCGGCCAGAAGCCTGCTGCATGCGCTGGAAACGGCTGCCGCCTCTGCCTGGTAAGGGTTTGGCTTGAAATGGATTGTGTTTCCTATTAGTGAAATTATGTAACGAGTGTTCCATCAGGACGCGAAAATGTCAGACGGCGATGCAAGCCCTGTCCTGCCACGCGGCAAGCCCGCCTTCGACCAGGACCCGCACCGTCTGCGCGAGATCACCGAGCGCAACCTTGAAGCCGCGATCGGCCGCGAGGTGCGCATCTTCCGTCGCCAGCAGGGGATGACGGTGGCGGATCTTGCGGCGGTCACCGGGTTGTCGATCGGGATGCTGTCGAAGATCGAAAACGGCAATACCTCGCCGTCGCTGACCACGTTGCAGGTCCTGTCGCACGCGTTTTCCGTTCCGGTCACCGCCTTCTTTCGCAGCTACGAAGAGCGCCGGGAAGCGCAGCATGTGAAGGCCGGGGCGCATATCGAGATCGAGCGGCGTGGCACCCGGGCGGGGCATCAGTACAACCTTCTGGGGCACATCGGGTCGAACAATTCCGGCGTGGTGGTCGAGCCCTACATCATTACCCTGACGACCGAGAGCGACACTTTCCCCGCCTTCCAGCATGAAGGGCTGGAGCTTTTGTACATGCTGGAGGGTGAGGTGGACTATCGTCACGGCGACGTGGTCTATGCGCTGAAGCCGGGGGACAGTCTCTTTTTCGATGCGGACGCGCCGCATGGGCCTGAGGGGTTGGTGCGGCTGCCAGCGCGATACCTTTCGGTCATTTGCTACCCGCAGGGGTAGGGGCCGCTCCGCGCTCCCTTGCGGGCGCTTATCGCTTGGTCAGCGAAGAGGGAGCGGCCGCGACCGATGAGCGGCTGGCATGGTCCGCGACTGTCTGACGGATGCGGGCGGTCTTGTAGGCATCGAATACCGCCATCGCCCAGACGAACAGCCCACCCGACATCTTGCCGACGAAGGATACTTCGGGTGCCGCTGTTTTCAACGTGAACGCACCGAGGAGGACGGCGAAACCCACGAAGATCAGCCCCCGAAGCGGCTGGCGGTTCAGGACCTGTCCCATGCCGGGAAGCAGGATGGCGACAAGCAGGACGACATTGGGGTTCGCGGGTTTCATGGGGCGGCTTTCGGCAAGGCAAGAACATCCTCGCGCAACGCGGCAAGCCTGTCGAGCAGCGGCAGAAGCCGGTCAGGGGCAAGCGGAGTCATCCCCATCTCGGCCTCGCGGAAGATGAGATAGCGGCCCCGGTCGGCTTCCTCGGCCAGAAGCACGATGCGCAGGCCCTTGGGCGAGATCACCAGTTCCTTGATCGCAGGGTCGCCGAACAGATCGGCGTGGCCCGCGACAAGGGCCTCGGGCGCAGCACCGTTGGCAGCGTCGCAGCGGATCGCCACCTCTGCCGGCAATCCGGGCGGCGTTGGAAGCGTGTGCGGCAGGGTGGCAAAACGGGTGAAGGGTTCAAGGCCGGACGGGCGGGCCAAGAGGTCCAGCGTTGCCGTGACCGGAAGGGCTTCGGGCAGGGTGACAAGCAGCCAGAGCGCGGGAAGCTTGCGGAAGGTCAGCGTGTCGGGGAGGACCTGAAGGTCATAGGACAGCGCGCCCCGTCGGCCGGTCATCCGGGGAAAGCCCGTGGGCTGCGTCCTGGTTTCGCCGGTGTCGAACAGCGGTTTGACCGCGTTGAAATAGCCCGCGCGGGCAGCGGTCCGGGCACGGGTCTCGCGGATCAGCCGCAGGCCCAGCCACAGGCCAAGGGCGGCGAAGGCGGCGGCAAGGGGAAGGAGCGGCGACATGGGCGGAATGGCCCGCCCCGGTCGGGGGCGGGCCTGATGCCTTAGTAGCCCAGCGGTTTCGGCCAGGGCATGGTGAACTGCGCCCCCCGGTGGACGAAACGGTAGCGCCAGAAGTGGAACCAAAGCGAGGCGACGATGTAAAAGCCGATCATCGCGATCAGTTGGGTGCCGTAGCCCAGGAACACCGCGAAGAAGGTGATCCCGCACAGCGCCAGCAGCGACACCGCAGGCAGCGGGTGGAACGGGTGTTCGTAGCCCCGCTTGATCGAGTTCAGCGGCCATTTGCGGCGGAACATGATGATGTTCAGCGGCATGAAGGTATAGCCAAGCAGGCCCGACAGGATCGAGAAGGTGATCACCTGGTCCAGGGGTGCCCCAAGGGCGAAGATCAGCGCGATCGGCACCAGGAACACGATCGCCCGGTAGGGCGTGCGGTATTTCGGGTGGACCGCGCCGAACCAGCCGGGCAGGTACTTGTCGCGCCCCATGGCGAACCAGGCGCGTGACGCATCGTTGATGCAGCCATTGGCGCTGGCAAGGGTGGCAAACAGCGTGCCGATGCCCAGAAGCCAGACCAGACCGTTCGACCCGGCAAGCCGTGCCGTGTCGAACAGCGGTGCCACCGACCCGTTGACCCCGTCGCCAAGGAACTCGTAGGGCAGAACGCCGGTGCAGATGTACCAGGTCAGGGTGGCGGCGATCAGCAGAGTCATGATCCCGGTCAGCGTGCCGAAGGGCAGGGCGCGGGCGGGGGAGCGGACTTCCTCGGCCGCCTGGGTGGTGCCTTCGATGCCAAGGTAGAACCAGAGGCCGAAGTGCATCGCCGCAAGGATGCCGATCCAGCCGTAGGGAAGTTCATGGCCCTCGAACAGCGCCTTGTGCTGCATGATGCTGTCCCCGACGACGCCGGTCGTGGCGAGGAACAGGACCAGGATCGCCACAAAGGCGATGGCGGTGATCACCAGGTTGAAGACCAGCGTTGCCAGCACGCCCCGGTAGTTCAGCCAGGCCAGGAACATGATGACGAGGACGATGAAGGGTCGCTGGTCCAGCGCCGCCTCGTGCCCCGACATCGCCGAGACGACCGAGAAGAGATAGCCCGCCGTGATCGCATTGCCCGCCTCAAGCATGGTGTAGGCGAAGACAAGGTAGAGGCCGACGTTGAAGGCCATCAGCGGGCCGACGATGTGCTTGGCCTGGGTATATTGCCCCCCGGCCGAGGCGACGGTCGAGGTGACCTCAGAGTCGATCATCGCGACGCAGGTATAAAGGATGCCCGCGAACCAGCAGGCGATCAGCGCGGCATAGGCTCCGCCTTTGCCGACGGCAAAGTTCCAGCCCATGTATTCGCCCACAAGGACGATGCCGACGCCAAGCGCCCAGACATGCGCCGGGCCAAGGACGCGCAGGAGGCCGACCTTGGTGCCGTGCGGGCCCATGCCGTCCATGGTTTTCGAGGTGATGTCGGTGTTTGTCATGCCATCACCCCTTGTGCTCTTCGGCCATGGCCTCAAGCTCGCCTTCGCGCGATGAGGTCAGCACGTCTTCGGAATAGCTGCTGTCAGTCTTCAGCCAGTCGACGGCCATGTGCAGGCCAAAGAGGGCCGAAAGCCCCCAGGCCGCGTATTCCAGATAGTTCCAGGTTTCCATCGCGGCCCCCTATTCCTTGCCGAATTTTTCAGAAATGACCTCGCGGTATTCCGTTTCGGAAAACCGCAGGATCAGGACGTAGTAAAGGACGACAATGGCGATCATCGCCAATAGCGCGCCGAAGGAAAAGCTGTAGTCGAACCGCGCAAGGATCAGGTCGTGCGCGGTTTCCGGTGAGAAACCCAAGGCTTCATATTGCGTGGCCTGCGCGGGTGTCTGGCCCAGGGTTTCCCAGGTCGGGTTCTCGACCGGTGTGGCGACCGATTTGGCGGCACCTGCGAGGCCCAGCCAGAGCGGCACGAACAGCGCGCCTACGGTCAGCACCACCAGTACGATCACGTCGACCAGCTGGCTGGCCTTGCTTTGCTGCGGGGGTTGGTAATGTGCCATGGGTCAGACCCTTCCCTTGGCTTCGTCAAGGAACTTGATGTCGAGGCCGTACATGAAGTCGCGGTCCTCGCGGTAATGCCGCAGCATTGCAAGGATCGCAGCGGTGTTGAACAAAAGCACGATCGCCCCGCCGATCAGAAGAAGCGTGCGGGCCCCCCCGCTGGGTGCAAGGTCCCACGTCGCGATGGCCACGAAGATCATCGCGCACCAAAGGCCGACCACAAACGCCCATGCCAGAAGCACGTCGCGTTTGTGCATCGCCTCAATGCGCGGATCGGGCCGCTGATTAAGGTCAACCACACTGTCCTCCCTTGGGCGCTTGTTTTCTGTCCGCGTGACGTGGCCCGGCGTCATTTCCCTGCGCGGCAAATTTGTTTTCCGAAGGGAAAGCACCTGCGACATTCTGTCAAGAAAAACCGCTCCTGCCCGGAGAATAGGCAGCACATTTCCCGTCAGGTGAAAAAAGTTTCTCACCAGTTGATAGGATCAAGTGACGGTGCTAGCGTCATCGTGAAGTGGCGAAGGAGACGAATCCATGTGCGGCATCGTTGGGCTGTTCCTGAAGGACCCGAAGCTGGAGCCTCACCTCGGTGCCATGCTGACGGACATGCTGATCACCATGACCGACCGGGGACCCGACAGCGCGGGCATCGCGATCTATTCCGGCGCGAAGGATGGTCTGGGCAAGCTGACGGTCCAGTCGGCCCATCCCGAGCGGGATTTCAAGAACCTCGACGGCGATCTGCACGATGCCATCGGTCAGCCGGTGGCCTTGCTGGTGAAATCGACCCATGCGGTGATCGAAGTGCCGATCGGCCAGCTGGTGGCCGCGCGGTCCGCCCTTGCCCATCTGCGCCCCGATGTGAAGGTGATGAGCGCGGGTGACAGCATCGAGATCTTCAAGGAAGTGGGCCTGCCGAAGGATGTGGCTTCGCGGTTCGAAGTGGCGAAGATGCATGGCACGCACGGCATCGGTCACACCCGCATGGCCACGGAATCGGCCGTCACCACCATGGGCGCGCATCCGTTTTCCACGGGGTCGGATCAGTGCCTTGTCCACAACGGCAGCCTGTCGAACCACAACGGCGTGCGGCGCGAGCTGAAGCGCCTCGGCATGACCTTCGAGACCGAGAATGACACCGAAGTGGGTGCCGCCTTCATCAGCCACAAGCTGCAGACTGGCGAGACGCTGGGCAATGCGTTGGAAGCGACGCTGACCGATCTGGACGGGTTCTTCACCTTCGTCGTCGGCACCAGGAATGGCTTTGGCGTGGTCCGCGACCCCATCGCCTGCAAGCCCGCCGTGATGGCCGAGACGGATCAGTATGTGGCCTTCGGGTCGGAATACCGGGCCCTCGTCAACCTGCCGGGGATCGAGGATGCCCGCGTCTGGGAACCCGAACCCGCCACTGTCTATTTCTGGGAGCGTTGAGAGAATGCAAAGCTTCGATCTGGGGGCCGAGGGTCTGCGGGCCCTGAACTCCTCGCTACATGCCCTGAAGGGCCAAATCGAGAACGGTCAAACCAACATGACCGCATGGGAGGTGATCAATCCCAAGGGCGCGCATGCGATTGCCGCCGGGGTGGATGCGCCGGTGGATATCACGGTTCGCGGGTCCACCGGGTATTACTGCGCGGGCATGAACAAGCAGGCGACGATCCGCATCAAGGGGTCCGCCGGGCCGGGCGTGGCCGAGAACATGATGTCCGGCACGGTGATCATCGACGGCAACGCCAGCCAGTATGCCGGGGCCACGGGGCGCGGTGGCTTGCTGGTGGTGAAGGGCAATGCCTCCAGCCGCTGCGGTGTGTCGATGAAGGGGATCGACATCGTGGTGCATGGCAGCATCGGCCACATGTCGGCCTTCATGGCGCAATCGGGCAACCTTGTGGTGCTCGGCGATGCGGGCGATGCGCTGGGCGACAGCCTGTATGAGGCGCGGCTTTTCGTGCGCGGTTCCGTGAAATCGCTGGGAGCCGACTGCGTTGAGAAGGAAATGCGGCCAGAGCATATCGCCTTGCTGCAAGACCTTTTGGCGCGCGGCGAGGCGGACGGGAAGGCCAGACCGGAGGAGTTTCGCCGCTATGGCAGCGCCCGGAAGCTGTACAATTTCAACATCGACAACGCGTCGGCTTACTGAGGCATCATGAGCGATTTCCCCCGGACCCCGCCCCGCTTTTCTGCCACGTTCACCCCGGCGGTGAACGCCGAAATCCGTCGTGCTGCCGCGACAGGCATCTATGACATTCGCGGCGGCGGCACCAAGCGCCACCTGCCGCATTTCGATGACCTGTTGTTCCTTGGCGCCTCGATCAGCCGCTACCCCTTGGAAGGCTACCGCGAGAAATGCGCGACGGATGTCTGGCTTGGCACAAGGCACGCGAAGAAGCCGATCCACCTGGAGATACCCGTGACGATTGCGGGCATGTCGTTCGGCGCTTTGTCGGGCCCGGCCAAGGAGGCGCTGGGGCGCGGCGCTTCGGCTGCGGGCACCAGCACCACCACCGGCGACGGGGGCATGACCGAGGAAGAGCGTGGCCATTCGAATACGCTGGTCTATCAGTATCTGCCGTCACGCTACGGCATGAACCCCGATGACCTGCGCCGCGCCGACGCGATCGAGATCGTCGTGGGTCAGGGCGCGAAACCCGGCGGCGGCGGCATGCTGCTGGGCCAGAAGATCAGCGACCGCGTGGCCAACATGCGCAACCTGCCCAAGGGGATCGACCAGCGGTCGGCCTGCCGGCATCCGGACTGGACCGGCCCGGATGACCTTGAAATCAAGATCATGGAACTGCGCGAGATCACCGATTGGGAAAAGCCGATCTATGTGAAGATCGGCGGTGCGCGGCCCTACTATGACACGGCGCTGGCGGTGAAGGCCGGGGCGGATGTGGTCGTGCTGGACGGCATGCAGGGTGGCACGGCGGCGACACAGGATGTGTTCATCGAACATGTCGGCATGCCGATCCTGGCCTGCATCCCGCAGGCGGTGAAGGCTTTGCAGGATCTGGGGATGCACCGGAAGGTTCAGTTGATCGTCTCGGGCGGGATCCGGTCGGGTGCC
This sequence comes from Rhodobacterales bacterium, assembly GCA_031441285.1. Classification (GTDB taxonomy): domain Bacteria; phylum Pseudomonadota; class Alphaproteobacteria; order Rhodobacterales; family Rhodobacteraceae; genus Tabrizicola. The sequence goes on along the minus strand of JANOER010000234.1, from coordinate 1,858 downwards.
GATGTGGCAAAGGCGATGGCGCTGGGCGCGGACGCAGTGGCCATCGGCACGGCGGCGCTGATTGCGCTGGGCGACAATGATCCGAAGTGGGAAGAAGAATACCAGAAGCTTGGCACCACCGCAGACGCCTATGACGACTGGCACGAGGGCCGTGATCCCGCCGGGATCACCACGCAGGATCCGGAGCTGTCAAAGCGCTTCGATCCGGTGCTGGGCGGGCGGCGGCTGAAGAACTACCTCAAGGTGATGACGCTGGAGGCGCAGACCATCGCGCGGGCCTGCGGCAAGAACCACCTGCACAATCTGGAGCCCGAGGACCTTGTGTCGCTGACCATCGAGGCGGCAGCGATGGCGGGGGTTCCGCTGGCGGGGACGAACTGGATACCAGGACGGAACGGCGGATTTTAGGCGTAGGGTGGGTGGCAACCCACCGTGACGCGACCGGTGGGTTTCACCCACCCTACAACGAAAAACGACAGGGGAGTTGGACCATGGCGAAAGACCTTGCCAAGTGGGCGAAGGAAAAGGGCGTCAAGTATTTCATGATCTCCTACACCGACCTGTTCGGGTCGCAGCGCGCCAAACTGGTGCCGACGCAGGCGATCACCGAGATGTCGGAAGACGGGGCCGGATTTGCCGGCTTTGCGACCTGGCTGGACCTGACCCCCGCCCACCCCGACCTGATGGCGGTGCCGGATGCCAGTTCCGCGATCCAGTTACCCTGGAAGAAGGATGTGGCCTGGGTCGCCGCGCGTGCCACGATGGAGGGCAAGCTGGTCGCGCAGGCCCCCCGCAACGTGCTGGAAAAGCTGGTGGCCGAGGCCGCCAAGGAAGGCCTGCGCGTCAAGACCGGGGTGGAACCCGAGTTCTTCATCCTGAACGCCGACGGCACCGGCCCGTCCGACATCTACGACACCGCCGAAAAGCCCTGCTACGACCAGCAGGCGGTGATGCGGCGCTATGACGTGATCAGTGAAATCTGCGACTACATGCTGGAACTGGGCTGGGAGGCCTACCAGAACGACCACGAGGACGCGATCGGCCAGTTCGAGATGAACTGGAAGTATGACGACGTTCTCCAGACCGCCGACAAGCACAGCTTCTTCAAGTTCATGGTCAAGTCGATCGCCGAAAAGCACGGCTTCCGCGCGACGTTCATGCCGAAACCGTTCAAGGGGCTGACCGGGTCGGGCTGCCATGCACATATCTCGGTCTGGAGCGCGGACGGCAAGACCAACGCCTTCGCCGACAAGACAAAGGAACTGGGCCTGTCGGATCAGGGCCGCACCTTCCTTGGCGGGATCATGAAACATGCGTCCGCGCTGGCGGCGATCTGCAATCCGACGGTGAACAGCTACAAGCGGATCAACGCGCCGCGCACGTCATCCGGGGCGACCTGGGCGCCGAACACGGTGACCTGGACCGGCAACAACCGCACCCACATGGTCCGTGTGCCGGGGCCGGGGCGGTTCGAACTGCGCCTGCCGGACGGGGCTGCGAACCCTTACCTGATGCAGGCTGTGATCCTGGCTGCGGGTCTGGACGGTGTGCGCACCCAAGCCGATCCGGGCAAGCGGCATGACATCGACATGTATCAGATGGGCCATACGGTGAAGAACGCGCCGAAGCTGCCGCTGAACCTGCTGGACGCATTGCGCGAATTCGACAAGGACAAGACGCTGAAGTCGATGATGGGGGACGAGTTTTCGTCGGCCTATCTGAAGCTGAAGCATCAGGAGTGGAACAGCTACTGCTCGCATTTCTCGAAATGGGAGACGGAGAACACGCTGGATATCTGAGGGCTGTCTAGGACATGTCTGGGCGGGCCTGCGGTATCCGCCCGGGCGCAAAGCCGTTG
>JANOER010000233.1:0-6186 GCA_031441285.1 Rhodobacterales bacterium | reverse complement strand
GCCCAGCGTCCGACCGGCCGTCCGGGCGGGATCGAGGACACGCCGGGATCTGCCGCGGCGCGTTCGGCCGCGTCCTCCAAACCCTGGCCGATCCCGGTCTGACTGGCTGGCGCAGGGTCGTCCGGTCCGGTCACGGCGTCGCCCCGCCGAAACGCCGGTCACGGTTGGAAAACCGCGCAACGATGCTGGCCAGTTCTTCGGGCGTGAAATCCGGCCACAGCGTGCCGGTGAATTCGTATTCGGAATAGGCCGCCTGCCAGGGCAGGAAGTTCGAAGTCCGCGTCTCGCCGCTGGTGCGGATCACCAGGTCGGGATCCGGCAGACCGCCGGTGTCAAGCTGGCTGGCGAAGGCGCCTTCGGTCAGGTGCTGGGGATCAAGGATGCCAGAGGCCGCCGCTTCGGCGATCTTGCGGACCGCACGCACGATCTCGTCCCGGCCGCCGTAGTTCACCGCGACGGTCAGGTTCAGCCGGTCGAACCCGGCCGTCCGCGCCTCGATCCCGGCCATCAGGCGCTGAAGCTTCGGGTCCAGCCGCGCCCGTTCGCCGATGAAGCGCATCCGCACGCCGGCCTGCGACAGACGGTCGGCCTCGCGTTCGATGTAGCGCGCGAAGATCGCCATCAGGCCCAGGACTTCTTCGGTCGAGCGTTTCCAGTTCTCTGTGGAAAAGGCGTAAAGCGTCAGCCACCTGATGCCCAGGTCGGGGCAGACGCGCACGATCTCGCGCACCCGTTCGGCCCCGCGCCGGTGGCCGACAAGCCGGGGCCAGCCGCGGTTGGTGGCCCAACGCCCGTTGCCGTCCATGATGATCGCAAGGTGGTTGACCGGCCGGATGCCCGTCTCGCTTGCCAAGTCCTTCGACACCCGACGCCCCCCTTTGCCGTCAGACCTGCATGATCTCGGCCTGCTTGGCCTCAAGCGCCCGGTCGACGGCAAGGATCGCCTTGTCGGTCATGTCCTGCACTTCTTCGGACCACATCTTCTGGTCGTCCTCGCCCATGCCGGCCCCCTTGGCCTTCTTGATCTGGTCCATGCCGTCACGCCGCACGTTGCGGACCGCAACCTTCGCGTTTTCGGCAAAGCCTGCCGCGACCTTGGTCAGTTGCTTTCTGCGTTCCTCGTTCAGTTCCGGGATCGGCAGGCGGATCAGCGGGCCGTCGGTCACGGGGTTGATCCCGATGCCACTTTCGCGGATGGCCTTTTCGACCTTCTGGATCATTCCCTTGTCCCAGACGTTGATCACCACCATCCGCGGCTCTGGCACGTTCACCGTGCCCAGCTGGGTGATCGGGGTCATCTGACCGTAGGCCTCGACCTGGATCGCATCGACGATCGAGGCGCTGGCACGCCCGGTCCGCAGGCTGCCGAATTCATGCTTCAGCGCCGCCATCGCGCCATCCATGCGCCGCTGGAGGTCGTCGGTGTCTATCTCGATCTCTTCATGTGCCATCGGCCATGTCCTTCACTTCGGCGCGGACCACCGGACCGCGATTTTTGGCTCTATAGCAGAGCGGCGGGCTGCCGGTATAGGCCAAAGCGGCAGCCACCGGCGGCCAGCGGGCCTAGTCGCCAACCCTTGTATAGGTTCCCTGCCCTGCCAGAATTCCCCGGAACCCGCCCGGTTCGTCCAGCGAGAAGACGATGATCGGCAAGGCATTGTCGCGTGCGAGGGCAATCGCCGTCGCATCCATCACGCCCAGATGCTTTTCCAGCACCTCGTCATAGCTGACCCGGTCATAGCGTTTGGCCTGCGGGTGCTTCTTGGGATCCATGTCATAGACCCCGTCAACCTTGGTGCCCTTGAAGATCGCCTGGCAGGCCATTTCGCTTGCGCGCAGGGTCGCGGCGGTGTCGGTGGTGAAATACGGGTTCCCGGTGCCGGCGGCGAAGATGCAGACCCGCTTTTTCTCCAGGTGGCGCACGGCGCGGCGGCGGATGTAGGGCTCGCAGACCTGGTCCATCGGAATGGCGCTGATCACGCGGGTAAAGACGCCGATTTCCTCCAGCGCGGATTGCATGGCAAGAGCGTTCATCACGGTGGCGAGCATGCCCATGTAGTCTGCCGTTGTCCGTTCCATCCCCTGGGCGCTGCCTTGCAGGCCGCGGAAGATGTTGCCTCCGCCGATGACCATGCAGATCTCGACCCCAAGGTCGCGGACCGATTTCACCTCTTGGGCGATCCTTGCGACGGTGGGCGGATGCAGGCCAAAGCCCTGATCGCCCATCAGCGCCTCGCCCGAGATCTTCAGCATCACGCGGCTGTATTTCGTGGCCGCAGCACCGGTTTCGGTGGCTGTTCCGGTCATGGCACCCCCTGCATTTCGTTTTCTGATTGGACTGTGACGCAAAATGTCGCAAAACGCGGGCGGGTTCAACTGGAGTCCGACATGTCGTTGCACGCCATCTCGCGCGAGGCGCCGGTGCTGATCGCCGGGCCGACCGCAAGCGGCAAATCCGCCCTGGCGATGGAGCTTTCCGCGCGCGACGGACGGCTGATCGTCAATGCCGACGCCCTGCAAGTCTTTGCAAACTGGCGCATTCTGACGGCTCGGCCCTCGGTCGGGGATGAAGCGGCCGCCCCGCATGCGCTTTATGGTCATGTCGGGCGTGACCAGCCCTATTCCGTCGGCCACTGGCTGCGCGAGGTTGCCCCACTTCTGGCGCGCCCTGTGGTCATCGTCGGTGGCACCGGATTGAATTTCAATGCCTTGACCAAGGGTCTGGCCGAAATCCCCGATATTCCCGCGGCAATCCGGGCCGAGGCGGATCACCGGATGCAGACCGCAGGGCGCGCGGCCCTTCTGGCCGAACTTGACCCCCGGACCGCCGGACAGATCGACCCCAAGAACCGGGCCCGCGTCCAGCGTGCCTGGGAAGTGCAGCGCGCCACCGGACGGGGTCTGGCCGACTGGCAGGACGACACGCCGGCCCCGACGGTTCCTTTGTCGGCAGCCGAGGCGCTGGTCCTGCGTCCCGAGACCGGCTGGCTGAACGACCGCATCGACCGCCGCTTCGCGGGCATGATCGCCACGGGTGCCCTGGACGAGGCACGGGCGAACCTTCCCGGCTGGAAGCCAGAGCTACCGTCCTCGCGCGCCATCGGCGGACCGGAGCTTGTGGCCCACCTGCAAGGAGAAACGTCCCTTGAAGCGGCGATTGCGGCAGCGACACTTTCCAGCCGGCAATATGCGAAAAGGCAAAGAACCTGGTTCCGTTCGAACATGCAGCATTGGCGTGAGGTTATTGTTTCGTAACTTTGACTTATACGGGGAACTTCGCGCGGATTTCCGCCTGTCCACAAAGTTATGCACAGGATTTCGCGCCGTCGGTGAGTAACTTTTCCTACATGCGATGATTTTCTCTTGGGTTCGGCCAAGGCGACTGCTTTACTTCAGCCACGCCTTTTTTCCAGGACCCGCCCTGTCATGACCATCGCCCCGACCGTCTCGCAGCTTCGCCTTGTCGCGGTGCCCCGGCTTGCCGCGGGCGGGCGCTGGCGGGTGGAGGCGATGCGGTCGCTGTCCGAACCCTGTCTTTTGTGGTTCACCAAGGGACAGGGGCGGATCACGATCTCGGGTGTCACGCGCGGCTACACGTCGCACAACGCGATCTTCATTCCGCCCGGGGTCATGCATGGTTTCGAGGCCGGGCCGCAGGTTTTCGGAACCGCAGTCTTTTTCGGGCGGAATTCGCCGGTAGCGCTGCCAAAGACGCCCCTGCACCTGCGGATCCGCGAAGTGCATGCCCAGCAAGAAGTGAATATCCTGCTCGATTCGATCCTGCGCGAAATGGAAAGTGCCACCCCAGCGCATGACCGGGCGACCGACGCCTATGTTGACCTGCTAGGTGTCTGGCTGGAACGTCAGGCGCGCAAGGCAGAACCCGACGCCCCGCGCCCCGACGCGACGCGCCGCCTCGTCGCGCGCTATACAGCGCTTCTGGAACGCAATTTCCGCAGTGGCATGGGCGTCGCCGACTTTGCCGCTGCACTGGGGGTCACACCCACCCACCTGACGCGCTGCTGCAACATCGCCTGCAGCCGGCCGGCGATCGCGCTCTTGCAGGACCGCCGCATTTTCGAAGCCCGCAAGCTGCTGGCGGAAACGCGCCTGCCGGTTGGCCGAATCGCCGAGCAGCTGGGCTTCAACTCTCCGGCCTACTTCACCCGTGCCTTCCATCATCTGACCGGAAAATCTCCGTCAGCCTTTCGCCGGTCGAACTGACATCCGCGGAAATGCAACCACGCTCGCTGTTGCGAAAAGATTTTCGACACCTTGATGTCGCAAATGGACCATTATGCGGCGAAAGCAGTCGTTGACGTAGCGGTGAAAAAGTTGCGCTATTGCGTCAGGGGAGGTTGGTTGCTTGCGGTTTTGCCGCCGGGACCCGCAACTGCGGGACAGCAGGGATTGCCGCAGTTTGCGCTGCCTTACCAATAAACAAAAATTGCCTGACAGGGAGACGAGTATGACCAACACCACGCGCGCTGCCGGACTGCATCCGGCGGCAACAATGTACGCAAACGAATACGCGGCGGGGCAGATCAGCCGGCGCGAATTTCTGACCCCGGTCGACTGCCCTTGGCGTGTCGGCGGCTGCGGCTTACGGCTTGATCGGCCTGCCGACCCCTGCTCGTGCCGATGCTCACGCCAAGGTTGGCGGCATCGTCCGCGTTGCGATGGAAGTGAAGGGCACCAAGGATCCGCGCCTGACCGACTGGCCGCATATCGCCAACGTCTACCGCGGCTGGCTGGAGTACCTGATCCAGTACAACGAGGACGGCACCTTCGAAGGCCGCCTGCTGGAAAGCTGGGAAGCCAATGCCGACGCCACCGAATGGACGCTGAAGGTCCGTCCCGGCGTCACCTGGAACAACGGCGACGCGTTCACCGCTGATGACGTGGTGCGCAATGTCACCCGTTGGCTTGACGCGAACGTCGAGGGCAATGCAATGGCCTCGCGCTTCCCCGGCCTGATGGACGAAGCGACCAAGACCCTGCGCGAAGGGTCGGTCGTCAAGGTCGATGACATGACCGTCAAGCTGATGCTGTCCGCCCCGGACATCGCGATCGTGCCGAACTTGGCCGATTATCCCTCCGCCATTGTTCACGCCAGCTTTGTCGATGGCGACGATCCGTCGGTCAACCCGATTGGCACCGGCCCCTACATTCCGCAGGAAGTCTCGGTCGGCCAGAAGGCCGTTCTGGTGCGCGCGCCGAACCACACCTGGTGGGGCGGCACCGCTTCGCTGGACGAGATCCACTATGTCGACTTCGGCACCGATCCGTCGACCATGGTGGCGCTTGCCGGTTCCGACGAAGTGGACGCCAACTATGAAACCAACGGCGACTTCATCGAACAGCTTGACGCACTGGGCTGGGTCAAGCTGGAAGTGGTCACTGCCGCAACGATTACAGTGCGGATGAACGCAGCCACGTCGGACCTCTACAAGGACAAGGCCGTGCGTCAGGCGATCCAGCTTGCCGTCAATCCGGCGGTCGTGCTGGAACTGGGCTACAACAACCTCGGCAAGACCGGCGAAAACCACCATATGTTCCCGATCCACCCCGAGTATCCGACGCTGCCCGCGCAGACACCCAATCCCGCTGGTCTGGCTGCAGCGCTGGAAGCTGCCGGCATGAAGGATACCGAGTTCGAGATCATCTCGCTTGACGATGGTTGGGAAGCTGCGACCACCGCCGCCGTTGCGGCGCAGATCAAGGATGCCGGCGCGAACGTGAAGCATACGGTCATGCCGGGCTCGACGTTCTGGAACGACTGGCAGAAGTATCCCTTCTCGTCCACGACCTGGAACCATCGCCCGCTGGCGGTGCAGAACATGTCGCTGGCCTATACCTCGACCGGGTCCTGGAACGAGACCGGGATGGCGAATGCCGAGTTTGACGCTCTGATGACGCAGGCCCTGTCGCTGGCCGATGCGGATGCCCGTCGCGAGATCGCCGCCAAGATGGGTGCGATCCTGCAGGACGAGGGCTACATCATCAACCCGTTCTCGCGCTCGCTGTTCCAGCACCACAAGGAAGGCGTGGTCGGAATGCTGCGCCATCCGTCGAACGAGCATCACCACTACAAGTGGTCGATGGCCTGATACCCTTGGCGTCCGGGTGCGCCTGATCGGCGCACCCGGCACCTTGACCCTTTCCCAGCCAGCCGTCACCAGCGCG
>JANOER010000232.1:0-4567 GCA_031441285.1 Rhodobacterales bacterium | reverse complement strand
TATGACCGAAGCCTCCCGCCACCCGATGTCGCCAAGGCTGGACCATTGTCCGGAAGGGCTGCCGCGCGAGGCCTATCTGGGTCAGGGCTGGTTCGACCGGGAAATGGCGACGGTCTTTTCCAAGGCCTGGGTGATGGTCGGTCGGCTGGCCGACTTTGCCCCTGGCACCATGACCCGCGCATCGGTGGGCAGCGCCCCGGTGATCGTCGCGCGGCTTTCGGACGGGGGCATTGCAGCCTACCACAACTCCTGCCCGCATCGGGGGTCCGAGCTCTGCCGCGCCGAGGTAGAGCCGTTGGGCAAGCTGATCCGCTGCCCCTATCACGCCTTCGCCTATGCCGCCGAAAACGGCCATCTGGTGGCCACCGGGCATGCCGTGCCGACCGATGATTTCGACCCTGCAGCACATGGGCTGGTGCCGCTGTCCACGCGGCTGTGGAACGGGTTTCTGTTCCTGAACCTGGCAGCCGGTGCCGGGCCGATCTGGTCGGATGTGCCGCTGGAGACGCTGGCGAACTGGCCGATGAACGGGCTGGTCACCGGACACGCATGGCAAAGCGACATCGACTGCAACTGGAAGGGCTTTTGGGAAAACTACTCGGAATGCCTGCACTGTCCCGGCATCCACCCCGAGCTGTGTGACCGCGTGCCGGTCTATGGCACGGGGATCATGGGCGCGTCCGAGGCTTTGGGCTGGACTCCCGACCAAGAGCCCGGTCCGATATTGCGGGCAGGCGCGGAAACCTGGACGCCGGACGGCGCGCCTTGCGGCCCGGTCTTTCCCGGCCTGACCGACGCCGAACGCCGGGCGGGCCACCAGTTCGTGACGCTGTGGCCCTCGGCCTATGTGGTGGCGCATGTCGATCATGTCCGGTCGGTCCGGATCGTGCCGCTTGGCCCGGAACGCACCCGGCTGGTGGCCGAATGGCACTTCCCGCCGGACACGCTGGCGCAGCCGGGCTTTGACGCCGCCGACATAGCGGGTTTCGCGAAAACCGTAATGCGGCAGGATGGCGCGGCGGCCGGGATGAACCAGCGCGGCATCCGGTCGCCCGCCTTTCGCGCGGCGCGGCTGATGCCCGAGGAATACGAGATTCACCGCTTTCAAACCTGGGTGCTGTCGGAGATGGCGAAATGAACGACCTGCCTTATGACATCCTGCCGGTTCCCGGGGATTGGGACCGCAAGGGCCTGCCGGGCTGGACCTACCGGTCGCCGGCGCTTTTCGCGCTGGAGCGTGAGCGCGTGTTCCTGACCCATTGGCAGCTTGCCGGCCACCTCTGCGACCTTCCCGCTCCGGGTGACTGGCTGGCCTATGACATTCTGGGCGAACGGGCCGTGGTGATGCGGGGGGCGGACGGCGTGGTGCGGGCGTTTCACAACCTCTGCCGCCACCGCGGCGCGCGGGTGGTGGACGGCGACAAGGGCCATTGCAAGGGGGCCATCGTCTGCCCGTTTCATGGCTGGGTCTACAATCTTGACGGCTCGTTGCGCGGGGCGGCGCGGCCCGACAGCTTTGGCGAGATGAACCGCGAGGAGTTCGGGCTGAAACCGATCGAGATGGAGGTCTTCCACGGCTTCATCTTCCTGCGTTTCGCCGCTGGCCCGCAGCCGTCACTCGCCCGGCTTCTGGCGGCGTTTGACGCGGATTTCACCGCCTACCGGCTGACGGATCTGCTGCCGGTCAGCATGCCGGACTGGAGCTCGACCCTGCCGGTCAACTGGAAGTCGGTCCGCGATGTCGACAATGAGGGCTATCATGTAGCCTTTGCCCATCCTGGCCTGCAAGAGCTTTACGGGCGGACCTACCGCGACCTGCACCTTGATGGCGGGCTGTCGGTGTCGAACGGACAGTTCGGCGATGCGCCGGGGCGGGGCTGGTCGGTCAGGACCTACGTCCGCCTTGCGCCGGAACGCCCGGACCTGCCCCCGCATCTGCGCCGCGCCTGGACCTACTACGGCATCTTCCCGAACATGGTCTTCGCGATGACCCCGGAAGGGGCGCAGTTCTATCAGGAGCTGCCGCTGTCGCCGGGCGACACCCGGCTGACCGGGCGGCTGTACCGCTGGCCGGACGAGACCCGGGCGCAGCGGGTGGCGCGGTATCTGGCCATGCGGATCGACCGGGCGACCAGCGCCGAGGACCGGCAGCTGTCGATCTGGTCGAACGAGTCGATGAAATCCTCGGCTTTCGAGGGGTTCCACCTTTCGGACCTGGAATACGGGCTGCGCCGGCACCACGACGCCCTGCGCACCCTGCTTCCGGTGATGACGTTGGGTCAGGCGCCGCAAGAAGCCGATATCGCGGATCTGAATGACAAATTGATTTGTCAGTCAGTCGGGCCGGTTGCATCGTGACATCGACGGGCCGGGACAGGGCCGAACCACGGGGGAGACGACAATGAAACTGAACCGCCGCCACGCGCTTGCGGGGATGGGTGCCGCCCTGGCCGCGCCCATGGTTCGCCCGTCCTGGGCCCAGGGCCAGACCGTCAAGATCTACAACTGGTCGGACTACATCGGCGAGACGACCATCGCCGATTTCGAGGCCGAGACCGGGATCAGCGTGGTCTACGACCTGTATGCCTCGTCCGAAGAGATGCAGGCCAAGCTGCTGGCCGGATCCTCGGGCTACGACGTGGTCGTGATGGCCGCGATCAGCCTGGAGCGGTTCGTGCAGGCCGGGGTCTACCAGAAACTTGACCGGGCAAAGCTGAGAAACTGGGCCAACCTCGACCCCGCGATCCTGAAGGTGGTCGAAGGCTATGATCCCGGCAACCAATACGGCGCGCCCTACATGTGGGGATCGGTCGGGATGACCTACAACCTTGACCTCGTGCGCGAACGGCTGGGCGAGGTCGACCTTGCCGACTTTGGCACGCTGCTGAACCCCGAGAACGCGGCCAAGCTGGCCGATTGCGGGATCTCGCTTCTGGACAGCCCGACCGACCTTGGTTTCATGGTGCTGAGCTATCTGGGGATCGACCCGAACACCGCCGGCCCGGCCGAGTATGCGAAGATGGCCGAGGCGCTGGCCCCGATCCGCGAACATGTCTTGGTCTTTGACAACGGCAATTATCTCAACACCTTGCCGACGGGGGATCTTTGCGTGGCCAACAGCTGGTCGGGGGATTATTCCGTCGCCTCGGCCCGCGCGGCCGAGGCCGGGATCGATGTGAACCTTGGATATTTCGTGCCAAAGACCGGCGCTCCGGCCTGGTTCGATGTCTGGTCCATTCCGTCGGATGCGGCAAATGTCGATGCGGCCCATGCGTTCGTCGACTACATGATGCGCCCCGAGGTGATCGCCGCCGCGACCAATTATACCGGCTATGCCAACGCCAACGCTGCGGCGACGGCGCTGGTCGATCCCGCAATTTCGGGCGATCCGGCGATCTATCCGGATGCCGAAACCATGGCGCGGCTTTACACGACGACCACCCAGACCGAAGCGCAGGACCGCGAGATCACCCGCATCTGGGCCGAGATCAAGGCCGGCGGCTGAGGTCGTGCCGGGACCGGATGCCTTGCCGTTCCTGCGGATCGACGGCGTGTCGAAACGCTTCGGGTCGTTCGAGGCGGTGGCGGATGTGTCGCTGACCATCGACCGGGGCGAGATCTTCGCGCTTCTGGGCGGGTCCGGCTGCGGCAAGACCACGCTTCTGCGGATGCTGGCGGGGTTCGAGACGCCGACGACGGGCCGGATCTGGCTGGACGGGCAGGACATCACCGCCATGCCGCCCTGGGACCGGCCGATCCACATGATGTTTCAAAGCTATGCGCTGTTCCCGCACATGACGGTGGAACGGAACGTGGCTTACGGCTTGCAGCACGAAGCGATGACCGCCGGCCAGCGCGCGGCCCGCGTGCGCGAGATGCTGGATCTGGTGCAACTGACAGATTTCGCCACCCGCAAGCCGCACCAGATTTCCGGCGGCCAGCGGCAGCGGGTGGCCTTGGCGCGGGCGCTGGCACGGCAGCCGAAGCTTTTGTTGCTGGACGAACCCCTGGCCGCGCTGGACAAGAAGCTGCGCGAACATACCCAGTTCGAGCTGATGTCGATCCAGGAACGCACCGGCGTCACCTTCATCGTCGTGACCCATGACCAGGAAGAGGCGATGACCCTGGCCGACCGGATCGCGGTGATGGACCGGGGAAGGGTGCAACAGGTCGGCCCCCCGGCCGAGGTTTATGAGCATCCGGCAAGCCGGTTCGTCGCGAACTTCATCGGGTCGGTCTCGCAGTTCCCGGCCGAGGTGCATTCCATCGACGGCGGACTTGCGCGGATCAAGGTGGCCGATTTTGGAACCTCGGTCGTGGTGCAGGCGGGTGGGCTGACGGCGGGGGGGCTGACGGCGGGAGCCACGATTACCCTTGCCCTTCGCCCCGAAAAGATCGTGCTGCATCAGTCGCGGCCCGAGGGGGTGAACGTCGTCGAAGGCGCGGTTCGTGACCTGGCCTATTTCGGCAAGGACAGCCTTTATCGCGTCACGCTGCCGTCAGGCGCGCTGATCGCGGTTCACGCGGTCAACGCCGGGCGCGAACCGGGCGGGCGTCCTGACTGGCA
>JANOER010000231.1:0-5464 GCA_031441285.1 Rhodobacterales bacterium | reverse complement strand
AACCGCAGGGCGCCATAAACCACCAGGAAGGCGACGCCTCCCCAACGCATCGCCTCGCCGATCCAGGGGGCCACGCGACTCATCGCTCCGAAGCCGGCCACACCCACGCCGATCAGTACCGCATCCGAGACGGCGCAGACTGCCACCACTGCCGCGACATGCTCGCGCCGCAGACCCTGACGCAGCACGAAGGCGTTCTGCGCCCCGATCGCCAGGATCAAGCTTACCGCCACCAGATAGCCCTGCACGGCGGCTTCAAGCACCAGACAGGGCCCTCAGCGCCGCCACCGCATCCTCGCGCCGCGCCCACTGCACGAACAGATGGTCGTGGTGAAAGCCCGCTATCACATTGCAGCTGATCCCTTCGTCCCCCAAAGCCGAGGCGAAGGCCGCCGTCAGCCCGACCGCCGCCAGATCGCTGTGCACGGTAAGGCTGATCCGCGCCCAGGGGTCAGACGCAAGGCCCGCAGCCTGCATCTCGGCCAAAAGGGCCACCACGGTCAGACCCTCGGCTTCTGCGACCGTGACAAAGGGCTGGACCAGACCGATGCCGTCCGCGCTGCAGGCAATGCCGTAAGGCTCGGGGTGCAGCACCGGCTCCATCGTCGCAAGCAGTCGTGCCAGATCGCGTTCCGCCATCGAACCCCCCAAAGCCGCTCCCGCAGCTTCCTTTCTGCCGAAATATCCCCGCCGGAGGCTCCGCACCGTCACCCCGCACCCCGGCTTCTCCCTTGACCTAAGCCGTGGAATCTCCACAATCCAGTTAATCTTTCTCACATGACATAAGCACAGCTAATGCTCGATCCCGCCCAGCTTGCCGCCCTGGCCGCCGTGCACCGTCGCGGATCCTTCGATCTTGCGGCGGCCGAGCTTCACGTCACCCCCTCCGCCATCAGCCAACGGATCAAGGCGCTGGAGGAAACCGCGGGCGCGCTCCTCATCCGCCGCGGCTCCCCTTGCGCCGCCACCGACACCGGCCTGCGCCTGATCCGGCATCTGGATGAAATCGCGCTTCTGGAAAACTCTCTCGCCGCCGACCTGCCCGGCCTCGCGTCTGGGCCGTCCACGCTGCGGATTGCCGTCAACGCCGACAGCCTGGCCACCTGGGTGATCCCGGCGCTTGCCGCGACGCCGGGTTTCCTGTTCGACCTGGTGATCGATGATCAGGATGTCAGCCAGGACTGGCTGCGTCGCGGCGAGGTGGTGGCCGCGATCACCGCGCATCCCGGCCCGCTGCAAGGCTGCGACACGCTGGCGCTTGGCGCGCTGCGCTACCGGGCAACCGCGTCGCCGGACTACATGGCGCGCTGGTTTCCAGCCGGCGTCACCGATGCGGCCCTTGGCATGGCGCCTACGCTGACGTTTTCGGACAACGACCGGCTTCAGGATCGATGGGCCGCAAGCAGGTCCGCCAACCGAACCAACCACCACTCTGACCGGGGTTCCGACACCGCCCACCGCAAGGCAGCCTGGCCCACCCACCGCATGGCCTCGTCGCAGGCCTTTGTCGATGCCTGCCTTGCGGGTCTGGGCTGGGGATTGAACCCCGAAGCCCTGGTGCGGACGCAACTTCAGGCGGGGACATTGGTCGACCTGCAGCCGGATCTGCCGTTTGACGTTTCGCTCTACTGGCAATTCACCCGGCTGGCCGCCCCGGCGCTGCGGCCCCTGACCGGCGCAATCCGCGCTGCCGCCGCGCGAACCCTGATCCCCGCGCCTGCCTGAAATGCAAACGGGGGCGGCTTTCGCCACCCCCGCCGCAAACCCCGAAAGGGGAAAGGCTTACGCCAGAGCCAGATTAACAGCCGATTCACGGCCGTTGCGGTCTTTCTCGACGTCATAGGTCACGGCCTGCCCATCGGGCAGCGACCGGATGCCGGCACGCTCAAGCGCGGTCACGTGGACGAACACGTCCTTCGCGCCGCCCTCCGGAGCGATGAAGCCGAAGCCCTTGGTGGCGTTGAACCATTTCACGGTGCCATTGGCCATCGTGATGTCTCCTGTCAGTGCGCCATCCGCAAGATGCGATGGCTTGGCCCAGTGTCGTCGCGATCGAAGTGCTGAAGGCCGAAGGGCAGACAGAAGACGAAAGAGAAGTAGCTTTGACGTGACGCAGATGCGCTTTTCGGCTCCACAATGCAAGAGGCCCCGGCAAAGAAACCGGCGACGACCGCAGGTTCCCGCCCGTCAAAGTTGCGCGGCAACGTCCTCTGGCACGTCGAAATTATGCGTCACGGTCTGCACATCGTCGTCTTCTTCCAAGAGGTCGATCAGCCGCATCAGCTTTTGCGCGGTGTCAAGATCGACCTCGGTCAGGGTCTGGGCCTTCCAGACCAGCTTCGATTCCGTCGACTCGCCCAGTGCCTTTTCCAGCGCGTCCGAAACCTCGGACAGGTTTTCGACCTGACAATAGACCCAGTGGCCGTCCTCGTCGCTCTCGACATCATCCGCGCCCGCGTCCAGGGCGGCCAGCATCACGTCATCCGCCGACCCGGCACTGGCGGGATAGGAAATCTCGCCCACCCGGTCAAAGCTGTGCGCCACCGACCCGGTGGTGCCAAGGTTGCCGCCGCATTTGCCGAAGTAGCTCCGCACGTTCGACGCGGTGCGGTTCAGGTTGTCGGTCATCGCCTCGACGATGATCGCGATCCCGTTCACGCCGTAGCCTTCATAGCGGATTTCCGTGTAGTCCGCGCCGTCGCCCATCTGGCTTTTCTTGATCGCCCGGTCGATCACGTCCTTCGGCATCGACACGGCCTTCGCGGCCTTCACCGCCAGCCGCAGACGCGGGTTCATGTCGACGTCAGCCATCCCCATCTTGGCGGCGACGGTGATTTCCTTCGCCAGCTTGGAAAACATCTTCGAGCGCAGCTTGTCCTGCTTGCCCTTGCGATGCTGGATGTTCGCCCATTTCGAATGGCCTGCCATGGCCTGCACTCCGGTCCAGATGAGGTGATGGGGTCCTCTACACCACGGCCATGCGGAACCGCAACCCCGCCGCTTCATCCGGTCTGCGAGGGTCAGATCGAATGTCCGGCTTGCGGACGGAGTCGCCATTCGCCGCGCTGAAAGAAGGAAGCCTCGGAGCCAGGATGATGCTGCTTGACGGATCAACCCGCCCAACTCCGTGCGTTTCAGCGATCACGGTCACCGCTCGGGGCGAAAGAACACTCGGTCAGCGGACCGTTTCGGGCGACCTTGCGGTCAAGCTGCAGTCCACTTGGGAAATGTCGGTTCAAGATTGGACCCTGGCTTGGCCCGCGAGCAATCCTGACTTTGCTGTTCCCTGCGAAACAGCACAAGCGCACAGCGTCTGGCACCTTGAGCATACGAAACCTTCAATAAGCGAAGATAACATGATCAAACTGTTTCACTTGGTTTCAGCTGCCCTTGTCACGGGCGCCGTCGTGTTCAATGCCCCCCATGCACCTGCGAAGCTTTCGGCCTGCGATGTCGACAGCCGTGGCGAAGCGATCGTCTGGGCTAACCAGAACCCGGGTGTCCGCTATACAGCGGTATGCCACGGTCTGATTGGCAGCTGACGCACCATATCCGCCTGATAATGACCTTCGTTGCCTTTGGCGGCATGCCACTTAGGGATGCCCGGCGAGATGCTTTCCCTTACGTTACCTTTCTCACCGCTTTGTTAACTTGCTCACACAGCGTTCACGGTTTTTGTGGTAGAGAAGGCACATAGAAACTTTCTGTTTCGATTTTTGAGCCATCCGGAGACAACGGCGGATCCCTCGCCTTGAGACCGGCAGTTCAGGGAAACCAGACATGAGAAAGCTTTCGTTACACCTTTTGGCTGCCGCGCTAATTTCAGCTGGTCCGATCAACGCAGAGCCGTCCTGTGCCGATCTTGCGCTTGTACTCGCTATCGATAGTTCGAGCAGCATCGACGAGGACGAATTTCGGATGCAGGTGTTGGGCTATGCCGCCGCCTTCGCTGATCCGAAGGTTGCGCGGGCGCTTAGCAACGCCGGAACTGTCGATGTGGCCAGCGTATTCTGGGCGGATTCTGCCTTTCCGTTCGTGGTCACGAAATGGAAGCGGGTCAGCAGCGATGCGGATGCCAAGGCATTGGCGGACACCTTCCTGATAATCCAGCGCAGTGCATTCGGCGATACCGACCTGGGTGCCGGACTGATGGCGGCGCTGGATCTGTTCGATTTGCCCGGCCAGTGTAGTGCACGCAAAGTGGTAAACGTATCGGGCGACGGCCGCGCCTCTTTCGGGAACCGGCGCGCGGCGCACACGTCGGTCGCCGAAGCGCGGGAGAGAGCCGACACGATGGGCGTGACAGTAAACGGTCTGGCCATTGTGAACGCGGAGCCGAAGCTTGCCGAGTACTACCGGACACAGGTTATCACTGGGCCGGGGGCATTCGTGATGGAGGTGCGGGATTTCCGCGCCTTCGGCGATGCCATCGTGCAAAAGCTGGAACGTGAGATCCAGCCGCAGCTTTTGACCTCGCTTGGTCCGCATCAACTGCACTGAAGGGTCGAGCGCTAAGCGCGGGCAGGCCATCATCCGTCCCGTCACTCTTCGGGAAGGAAAGTTGAGGTCAGGCAGTAACCATTGAGATCTTCCCGCACCCAATCGCGCCATTGACGCAAGCACAG
Organism: Rhodobacterales bacterium; assembly: GCA_031441285.1. Classification (GTDB taxonomy): domain Bacteria; phylum Pseudomonadota; class Alphaproteobacteria; order Rhodobacterales; family Rhodobacteraceae; genus Tabrizicola. The sequence continues at coordinate 839 of JANOER010000231.1, read as the reverse complement.
CGAAAACATCAATGGACCGTCTCAGTCCCTTTTCTTTTGATCGTAAGCCCGGTTGGAGAAGGGCAGTATTGGGCTCACAACGGCCAGATCACCGGGATCAGCGCGCAGGCGACCAGCATCACGATTATGTTCAACGGCAGCCCGATCCTGGTGAAGTCGGTGAACTTGTAGCCGCCCGGCCCGTAGACCATCATGTTGGTCTGGTAGCCAACCGGCGTCGCAAAGGCCAAGGTCGCGGAAAACATCACCGCCACCACGAATGGGCGCGGGTCATGGCCAAGTTCGACCGCCAGCTTGATCGCGATCGGTGTATAGATCACCGCAACCGCATTGTTCGACAGGAACTCGGTCATGACCAGCCCGATGAAATAGACCGCCAGGATCAGCGCGAAGGGCCCCAGCCCTTCCATCCACGGCGCGACCGCTCCGACAATCAGCGCCACCGCGCCGGACTGTTCCAGCCCCGCACCGACCGCCAGCATGGCAAAGATCATCGCCAGAAGCCGGCCGTCGACAAACGAGAACGCCTCGTCGCTGTCCACGCAATGGGTGATCAGGATCACCGCCACCGCGATCAGCGCCAACGGCAGGATCGGGGCCAGGTCCAGCGCCGACAACCCCACGATCAGCGCCAGCGCCGCCAGCGCGATGGGGGCCTTGGCCCGCCGGAACGCCGCCACCTTCGGGCGGCTGATGTCCACCAGGTCCATGTCGGCGGCCAGCTTCTGGATGTCCTCGATGGCCCCCTCCAGCAGCAGCGTGTCGCCGACCCGCACGATCAGGTCGTCCAGTTGCCGACCGATGTTCTGGTTGCGCCGGTGCACGGCCAGCACATAGAC
>JANOER010000230.1:0-7479 GCA_031441285.1 Rhodobacterales bacterium | reverse complement strand
CGCTTGCGGCGCGGGCCGCTGTGCTGCGGTCCCGTGCTTCGGCAATTGGCGCGCCCTGACGGCGTTGCACCGGCGCGTGCTTCCGGCTAACAGACGAAGGCCCGTTCCCAAGCCCGAGGTTCCCCCCATGTCCGCCCCTTTGCGTCTTGGCCTTGCCGGTCTTGGAACCGTGGGTATCGGCGTGGTCAGGATCGTGCAGGCCCAGGCTGACCTGATCGCTGCCCGAACCGGCCGCGCGGTGACGATCACGGCCGTATCGGCGCGCGACCGCACCAAGAACCGCGACGCTGACCTGTCAGCCTTCGCCTGGGAGACCGATCCCGTCGCCCTTGCCCGCCGCTCTGATGTCGACGTCTTCGTCGAGGTGATGGGCGGCCATGACGGGCCCGCAAAGGCTGCGACCGAAGCGGCGATCGCCGCAGGCAAGGATGTGGTCACCGCCAACAAGGCGCTCTTGGCCCACCATGGCCACGCCCTTGCCCTTGCCGCCGAAGCCAAAGGCACCGGCTTGCGCTTCGAGGCTGCCGTCGCGGGCGGCATCCCGGTGATCAAGGCGCTGACCGAAGGCCTGGCCGGCAATCGGATCAAGCGGGTGATGGGGGTGATGAACGGCACTTGCAACTACATCCTGACCCGGATGCAGTCCGCTGGCCTGCCCTATGACACGGTGTTCGAAGAGGCGCGGCAGCTTGGCTATCTTGAGGCCGACCCGAACCTTGACGTCGGCGGCATCGACGCCGGCCACAAGCTGTCCCTGCTGGCCGCCATCGCTTTCGGCACCCGAGTCAGCTTTGACGCGGTCGAACTGGAAGGCATCGGCAACGTCTCGATCGACGACATCCGCCTGGCCGAGGACATGGGCTACCGCATCAAGCTTCTGGGCGTCGCACAGATGACCGGCCGCGGGCTGGAGCAGCGGATGACGCCCTGCCTGGTCCCGGCGGACAGCCCGCTTGGCCAGCTTCAGGGTGGCACCAACATGGTCGTGCTGGAGGGTGACTCGGTTGGCCAGATCGTCCTGCGCGGTCCCGGTGCCGGCATGGGCCCGACCGCCAGTGCCGTCATGGCCGATGTGATCGACATCGCCCGCGGTCTGCGCCTGCCGACCTTCGGCATTCCCGCCGCTCTGCTGGCCAAGCCGACCGCCGCCAGTTCGGCCACGCCCGCGCCCTACTACCTGCGGATGACGCTTCTGGACAAGCCCGGTGCCCTGGCCAAGATCGCCACCTGCCTTGGCGAGGCCGGCATTTCCATCGACCAGATGCGCCAGTTGCACCGCCCCGGCGACCGGGCCGAGGATGCGGTTGTGCTGATCGTCACGCACAAGGCCACGCCGGCCGACATCGCCCACGCGCTGGCAAGCTTCGCCCCGACCGGCGTTCTGGTCGGTCAGCCCGTCGCGATCCGGATCGAGGAAGTCTGACCGGCTTCACCCCGGTCCCGGGCCACCGGGCAGACCCGACACCATCATCGGGCACAAGGGCGAATACAGGATCTCGTCGATCCCGATGCCTTCGGGGTCCAGGTTCTGGATCGTCACCGCCAGGATCTCGGGCCCGCCGCCGCTGGACTGGATATAGGCCAGCTGCAGTAGCCCCTGATCGACGAAGCGCTTGAAATCGGCGATCGGTGTCACCTCGCGGCGCCAGAAGATCAGGTTCAGGTTGCCCTCGGGATGCGCGCGCATCACGATGTTGTCCTGTTCGCCGTCAAGCCAGGTGGTCAGGCCGAACATGCATTGCGGTTCGGCGAACAGGATGGTGACGATCCCCGTCCCCAGCCGCATCTTGCCCGGCCGGTTCTGTTCCGGCCCGATCCCGGCCAGCGCCATGCCGCCAAAGGCGCGGTCCAGCACCACCGCCGCGACCGAGCCTTCGGCCCCCTGGTCCAGCTCAAGCGGCAGATCGGGTGTCCGGTCGGCCAGAACCCAATGCACGTCATCGGCCCGCCCGGTCCGCCGCATCAGCGTCTGACCGGCCAGCATCTGGCCAATCCGCGCCCCCTCGATTGCCAGCGTTCCGGCGAAGCGGGCGTTGGCATGGTCCTGAAAGGTCTCGACCACCGGTTCCAGCGCCATCGCATCGGCATGGGGGATTTCGTTGATCCACAGCTCCTGCGCCGGGGCTGCTTGCGCGGCAAGCAGCAGCACAGCCAACATCATCGTCCGTTGCATGCCCTGCCGCCGCCTTCTGTCAGTCCGTGATTACCCCGGCCGGGCCGCGCGGCGCAATTGCAAGTCCATGCCAATGATCCGCGGATCACGTCACCACCCTTGCCGCAGTCCCGCCCCGCCGCTACACCGGAAAAAGCAACTCCGGGGGGATCCATGTCCGAAAAACTGCAATTCCAGGACCGGCTTCTCAGCCTCGGTCTGGCCCGGGTATCCGAGGCGGCGGCGCTTGCCTCGGCCCGGCTGATCGGGCGCGGCGACGAGAAGGCCGCCGATCAGGCCGCCGTGAACGCCATGCGTGACCAGCTGAACCTTCTGGACATCAAGGGCGTCGTCGTCATCGGCGAAGGCGAAAGGGACGAGGCCCCGATGCTTTACATCGGGGAAGAGGTCGGATCCGGCAACGGTCCCGCGGTGGACATCGCGCTTGACCCCCTGGAAGGCACCACGCTGACCGCCAAGGACATGCCGAATGCGCTGACAGTGATCGCCATGGCCCCGCGCGGCACGCTGCTGCACGCGCCCGATGTGTACATGGACAAGCTTGCCATCGGCCCGGGCCACAAGACCGGCACCGTCACCCTTGCGATGTCGCCGTCCGAACGGGTCTCGGCACTTGCCGCAGCCAAGGGCTGCTCGACCGAGGACATCACCGTCTGCGTTCTGGAACGTCCCCGCCACGAAGACCTGATCCAGGAGATCCGGTCCACCGGGGCGGCGATCCGGCTGATCACCGACGGCGATGTCGCCGGCGTCATGCATTGCGCCGAGCCCGAGATCACCGGCATCGACATGTACATGGGCTCGGGCGGGGCGCCGGAAGGCGTGCTGGCGGCTGCGGCGCTGAAATGCATGGGCGGGCAGTTCTTCGGCAAGCTGCTGTTCCGCAACGACGACGAACGTGCCCGCGCCCGCAAGGCCGGGATCACCAATTTCGACCGCGTCTACACCCGCGACGATCTGGTGCGCGCCGACGTGATCTTTGCGGCCACCGGGGTCACCACCGGGTCGCTTCTTGCCGGGATCAAGCGCGAGCCCGGCTGGGTGACGCTGGAAACGATCCTGATGCGGTCCAAGACCGGCACCGTCCGCCGCATGACCTATCGCAGCCCGACGCGCTGACCGGGACAGGTTTTGCCGATGCTGGGCATCCTGCACCCCCAGCCGTCTTGCCGGAGGCCGCCCCGATCACGGGTCGGCCCCTCTTGCCAGTTCGCCGCCTTTCCGGCACGCCTGTCGGCATGACCCCCTTCCTGAACGTCGCCTCCTCGCTTACCGGCCGCCGCTGGACTGGTCCCGATCCGGCTCAGGACCGGCTGGCCGAGGCGCTGTCGCAGGCCACCCGCCTTCCCCTTCCCCTGTGCCGCATCCTTGCGGCCCGCAGCGTCGCGCCAGAGGAGGCCCCGGCTTTCCTGGCACCGGCGCTTCGCGACCTGCTGCCCGACCCCATGACCTTGCGCGACATGGGTCCGGCGGCGGACCGACTTCTGCTGGCTGTCAGCCGCCGAGACCGGATTGCGATCTTCGCCGACTACGATGTCGATGGCGGCGCGTCGGCGGCGCTATTGCTGGTCTGGCTTCGCGCGCTTGACCGCGAGGCGACCCTCTACATCCCCGACCGGATCGACGAGGGATACGGGCCGAATGTCCCGGCAATGGCTGGGCTTGCCGCCGCCCATGACCTGATCCTTTGCGTCGATTGCGGCACGCTTTCGCATGACCCGGTCGCGGCGGCCCAAGGCGCCGATGTCGTCATCCTTGACCACCATCTGGCGCTAGAGACCCTGCCCGCGGCCCTGGCAATCGTCAATCCGAACCGGCAGGACGAAGACGGCGCGCTTGCCCATCTCTGCGCGGCGGGGGTCGTGTTCCTGCTGCTGGTCGAGGCCAACCGCCGGCTCAAGGCAACCGGCGTCCAGGGGCCCGATCTGATGGCCATGCTTGACCTTGTGGCCCTTGCCACCGTCGCCGACGTGGCACCGTTGATCGGTGTCAACCGGGCGTTCGTCCGGCAGGGCCTGAAGGTCATGGCGCGGCGCGACCGCCCCGGACTGCGCGCGCTGGCCGATGTCGCGCGCATGGATCAGGCCCCCACGACCTATGCGCTTGGGTTCCTGCTTGGCCCGCGCGTCAACGCGGGCGGGCGGATCGGGCAGGCCGACCTTGGCGCCCGGCTTCTGGCCACCGACAACGACCAGGAGGCAACCGCCCTGGCCGCAAGGCTGGACCAGCTGAACACCGACCGGCGCGAGATCACCGAAGCGGTGCGCGGTGCGGCCATGGCTCAGGCCGAGGCGCGCGGCCTTGACGGACCCCTGGTCTGGGCGGCGGGCGAAGGCTGGCATCCCGGCGTGGTCGGGATCGTTGCCGCGCGGCTGAAAGAGGCAGCACAGCGCCCGTCGGTGGTGATCGGCTTCGACGGGGACGACGGCAAGGGGTCTGCCCGGTCCATCCCCGGCGTCGATCTTGGCGCGGCGATCCAGCGGCTGGCGGCCGAGGGGATGATCACCAAGGGCGGCGGTCACAAGATGGCGGCCGGCCTCAGCCTGTCGCGGGCGCAGCTGGACCCGGCGATGGCCCGGCTGGCCGACCTCCTGGCCCGTCAGGGTGCCGGAGACAGCGGCCCGCATGACCTGCGGATCGACAGCCTGCTGACCACGGTCGCCGCGACTGTCGCGCTGATCGAGGAGATCGAGAATGCTGGCCCCTTCGGCGCCGCTGCCCACGCCCCGCGCTTTGCCTTCGCCGATGTCGCGGTCAGCGCCCGGCGGATCGGCGAAAGCCACCTGAAGCTGACCGTCTCGGACGGGTCGGGTCCGGGGCTGGACGCCATTGCCTTCGGGGCGTTCGATGGCCCGCTTGGGCCGGCGCTGGAAAACTCTGGCCACCGCCGGTTTCACCTTGCCGGGCGGCTGGAACTGAACCAGTGGAACGGTCGCACCCGGGTTCAGCTGCGCCTGGAAGACGCCGCTTTCGCCTGATGCGGCAAACCCGGAAGATTCCCCTTGCAGATGCCCGACGCCCGTTCTAGACACCGCCGCACTGAAAGCGTGGCCCGTTCGTCTATCGGTTAGGACACCTGGTTTTCAACCAGGTAAGAGGGGTTCGACTCCCCTACGGGCTGCCACTTTTCCCCGTTTTCAATCTGCCGGCGTCGTTGATCACGGGCCTGCTTGATTGTTTCCACCTACTCAATAGAGTGGCGCAAAGTTCTTGCAAGGGTTTCAATCGTGCGCCTTTCCTTCCACCTTTCCGCTGCTTCCTTGTTCGCTTTCCTGCCGTTTTCGGCACTTGCTGCCGGGTGCAGCGACACCGGGGGCCAATATGAGGCCTGGAAGCCCGAGATGGCCGCCGAGGCCAAGGCCGATGGCGTGGGCAAGCGCGGGATAGCGGCGCTTCTGGGGACGTCCTATTCCAAGGCCACGATCGGCGCCGATCGGAACCAGAAAAGCTTCAAATACAGCCTGGAGAAGTTCCTCCAGGTGCGCGGAGCCGATGCGATCATCAGCCAGGGTCGCAGCCGCAAGGCCAAGAACGCCGACTTCTACGCCAGCCTGGAGGCGACATATGGCGTGCCTGCTGGCGTGCTGATCGCGATCCACGGGATGGAGACCGGCTTTGGCGGCTTCATGGGGGATACCAATGTCGTTTCGGCCATCGCCACCCTGACCTATGATTGCCGCCGGTCCGACTTCTTCCGCCCGCATCTGATCGGCGCGCTGAAGCTGGTCGATCAGGGCTCGATCAGTGACGGCACTGTCGGTGCGAAACACGGCGAGCTTGGGCACACCCAGTTCCTGCCCGGCAATGCGCTGGATTACGGGGTCGATGGCAACGGTGACGGGGCGGTCGACTTCTACAACCTCAGCGACGCGATGGCCTCGACCGCGAACTACCTGCGGCAAAAGGGCTGGAAGCCCGGCAAGGGCTTTCAGGAAGGCGAGCCGAACTTTGCGGTGATCAAGGAATGGAACGCCGCAAAGGTCTATCAGCAGGCGATCGCCATCATGGGAGCGCGGATCGACGGCTGAACCTCGCCAAAGGCTCGCCGCCCGGCCAAGAAGCCCCGGCCAAGCACCGGGCAATCGTGTTCAACCGGTCAGCGTGGTCAGGACGGCAGGTGAAGACCTGATCCGTCCTGCCAAGGGCAAGCCTTAGTTCACCCGCTGCCAGGTGCCGCCGTCGCGGCAGATCCCCAGAACGCAGCCGCGCACTGAAAGGCTGTCGCCGGTCAGGGTCATGTCGCCGTTGTAGGTCTTGTCCCGGTCGGGCGAATAGATCTCGCCGTCGTCATACAGCCCGTCGGGATAGGCCACCATGTCCCAGACGATCTTGCGACCGATGTTGTCGCTTTCCCTGTCCTTGCCGTCCTTGTCGAAGGCCTTGATCAGTACGCCGCAGAACGCGGGCCCACAGGGTGTGATCTCGACATGGCCGAAGTTGCCGTTGTCGTCCTTCTTGGTCTGCCAGATACCCTCGACCGGGTCGGCAAACGCCGATCCGCCCAGCAAGGCCAAGGCAGCTGCAATCGCGAAACTTTTCATGGGTGTCCTCCTCCACGTCCTCATGCGTCTTGCATTGCGCCACATGCCCAGCCGATCAAGCGTTACGTCGGGTCGCGGCGTGGACCTTTTCATTCGCCGCGCCCCATGCCAAAGACCGTGCCAAAGACCGTGCCCACGACCGCGCGGACAACGACAGGGGCCTGCCATGATCCTTTATCCCGCCATCGACCTGAAAGACGGCCAGTGCGTCCGGCTTTTGCGTGGCGAGATGTCAAAGGCCACCGTGTTCGGCGACAACCCCGCAGCACAAGCGCTGACGTTCCAGAAGGCGGGCTGCGACTGGCTGCACCTCGTCGACCTGAACGGCGCCTTTGCGGGTCAACCCGTCAACGCCGCCGCCGTCGAAGCCATCCTTGCGGCCGTCAAAGTCCCCGCCCAGCTTGGCGGCGGCATCCGCGACATGGCCACCATCGCGATGTGGCTGGAAAAGGGCCTTGCCCGTGTCATCCTTGGCACCGTTGCGGTGGAAAACCCCGCCCTGGTGCGCGAGGCGGCGGCGGCTTTCCCCGGACAGGTCGCCGTCGGCATCGACGCCCGCAAGGGCCGGGTCGCGACCAAGGGCTGGGCGACGGAAACCGATGTCATGGTCACCGACCTCGCCCGCAGTTTTCAGGATGCCGGAGTGGCAGCCCTGATCTACACCGACATCGACCGCGACGGGGCGATGCAGGGCCCGAACATCGCCGCGACCGAGGCCCTTGCCCGGGCCGTGACGATCCCGGTCATCGCCAGCGGGGGCGTCTC
>JANOER010000229.1:0-8870 GCA_031441285.1 Rhodobacterales bacterium | reverse complement strand
TCGGCCACCCGCCCGGCGCGACCCCGGCGCTGCTCGGCCTCGGCCTTGGTCACCCGCTCGGTCACCAGCCGCGACATGCCCGAGTTCGGATCGAACCGCGCCCGCCGCGCGCGGCCTGCGTCGATGACCACCCGGATGTCGGGCAGCGTCAGCGAGGTTTCCGCGATCGCCGTCGCCAGCACCACCTTGCGCGCGCGCGCCTGATCCGCCACCGGGGCCAGGGCCGCGCGCTGGGCCGCAAACTCCATCGCGCCGAAAAGCGGGCGCACCTCCACGCCTGGCAGGCCCGCCAGCATCCCCTCAACCCGCCGGATCTCGCCTTCGCCAGGCAGAAAGACCAGGACGCCCCCCTCGGTCTCGTCCAGCGCCTGACGCACCGCGCCCGCCACCACCGCCTCAAGCCGAAGCGACGGGTCCGCAGGGCGCGGCAGCCAGCGCATCTCGACCGGATACGCGCGCCCCTGCGAGGTGATGACCGGCGCGTCCCCCATCAGCGCCGCGACTGGCCCCGCGTCCAGCGTCGCCGACATCACCAGAAGCTTGAGGTCTACCCGCAACGCAGCCCGCACCTCAAGGCACAGGGCCAGCCCCAGATCAGCGTTCAGGCTGCGTTCGTGAAATTCGTCGAAGATCACCAGACCCACGCCCGAAAGCTCGGGGTCGGACTGGATCATCCGGGTCAGGATGCCTTCGGTCACCACCTCGATCCGGGTCAGACCCGAGACCTTCGCCTCGCCCCGGATGCGGTAGCCTATGCGCCGGCCCACCGGCTCGCCCAAGGTCTCGGCCATGCGTTCAGCGGCGGCGCGGGCCGCCAGCCGGCGCGGTTCCAGCATCAGGATGCGCCCGGCAACGACGCCCCGCGCCAGAAGATCCAGCGGCACCAGCGTCGTCTTTCCTGCACCGGGTGGCGCCTGCAGGACAGCCATCCCCCGTGCAGCAAGGGCGGCGGCAAGATCCGCCAGGATCGCGGTGACGGGCAATTCGACCATGCCCCGCTTATCGCGCGCGGCAGCCCACACCGGAAGCCCCGATTTTTCGCAGAAAAATCGTTCTCGCCAAGCCCGCGCGCTTCCGCCACAAAGACCGGGACCGGAGGAGCGATGGACATCAGCGACCGCGCCAACCTGATCCGATCCGGCGACCGCCGGGCGCTTGCCCGCGCAATCACGCTGGTCGAAAGCGCGCGCGCCGATCACCGGGCCGACGCACTGGCGCTTCTGGCCGCGCTCCATCAGCCCGAACGGCAGGCCCTCAGGATCGGGCTTTCCGGCACGCCCGGCGTCGGCAAGTCTACCTTCATCGAAACCTTCGGCCTGATGCTCACCGGACAGGGCCTGCGCGTCGCCGTCCTTGCGGTCGATCCCTCCTCCGCCCGCTCTGGCGGGTCGATCCTTGGCGACAAGACCCGGATGGAGCGCCTCTCGCGTGACCCCCTCGCCTTCATACGCCCCTCGCCCAGCCAGACCCAGCTTGGCGGCGTCGCCCGGCGCAGCCGCGAGGCCGTGGCCCTGTGCGAAGCGGCGGGCTTCGACCTGGTGCTGATCGAAACGGTGGGGGTCGGGCAGTCTGAAACCGTGGTGGCCGAGCTTTGTGATCTTTTCGTCCTTCTCCTCGCCCCGGCGGGTGGCGACGAATTGCAGGGCGTCAAGCGCGGGATCATGGAAATGGCCGACCTGATCCTGGTGAACAAGGCCGACGGCGATCTGAAGCCCGCCGCCCTGCGCACCGTTGCGGATTACGCCGGTGCCTTGCAGCTTCTGCGCCGCCGCCCGCAGGATCCGGCCGGGTTTCCGAAGGCGTTGCCCGTCTCGGCCATTGCCGGCGATGGGCTGGCCAAGGCGTGGTCGGACATGCAGGCCCTGGCCGACTGGCGCCGTGCCGAGGGCCACTGGGCCCGCGCCCGCGCCAATCAGGCGCGGCACTGGTTTGAGGAAGAGGTGCGCCGGGGCCGGCTTGCCGTCCTCGCTCAGGAGCCGACCAAAGGCCTGATGGCCGCACTTGGCGACCAGGTGGCCGAGGGCGCGATGACCCCCGAGGCCGCGGCCAACCGGATGCTTGGGCTGATCGGGCGGCCGCGCTGATGCAGGACCACCGCCGGGTCTTCGACGGCGACAGGCTGCGGGCCGATCTTTGGCTGCCGGGTGCAAAGCCCCGGACGCTGTATGTCACCTTCCGCCAGCGCCTACCCGACCCCGGAGCCTTTTCGGACGACGGCCCGGTCCAGCGCGCGCTGCGTCAGGGCCTGGCCCATCTGCACATCCAGTCGCGCTGGAACGACTGGTTCCTGAACGACGAGACCGCTGCCTTGGAAGCAGCGCTTGGCCCGCTTCGGGACGGCTTTTCAACGGCGCTGGCGCTTGGCTATTCGATGGGCGGCTACGCCGCGCTGCGGCTGGCGCGGGCGCTGCGGCTGGATCAGGCGATCGTGATCTCGCCGCAGTTCACGCTTGACCGCGCGATCCTGCCCGGCGAACGCCGCTACCCCGAGGCCGGGGACTACGACGCCCGACTGGGCGATCTTGCGGCCTTTGCCCGGTTCGACCTTGCCGGCGTGGTGATCTTCGATCCGTTCCGCCCGCTCGACCGCCAGCACGCCAATCTCATCTCCCGGACGATGCCGCGCATGGCGCTGGCGCGCTTTGCCTTCGGCGGGCATCCGGCGACCGGGGTCTTGCGCGAACTGGGCGGGTTTCGCGACCTGCAAGGCATAAGCATGACCCCGGATGCCGGAGCCGCCGGCCTTGTCGCCCTGCACCGCGGCCTGCGGTCGCGGTCCGGTCACTACTGGCAGAACCGGGCCGAGGCCTGCCTCAGGTCGGGCAGACCCGCCGACGCCGCCACCGCGACGCGGCTGGCCCGGACGCTTGCCGGCTGAACCGGTGCCGCGACCGCGCGGGCCCGCACCTAGCGCGTGAAGATCAGCGCCAGCCCCGACACCGCAAGCGCCGCTCCGGCCCAGCTTTTGCCGCTTGGCCGCTGGCCGGTCCGCAACCACAACAGCGGCAGGATGATCACCGGCGAGGTGGCCGACAGCGTGGCGATGATCCCGGTCTGCGGCCCCTGCAACGCGAAGAGAAACAGGGTCATGCCCAGCAACAGCCCGATCAGCGCCGTCAGCGCGGTCAGGGCCAGCACCCTTGGCGGCACGTTGCGGGGCCGGGGCGGGGCCAGCGGCAGCGCGGCCAGCATCCCCATCGCAAGGCCCGACGCGCCGACCCGGATCAGCGACCCAACGTAAGGATCAAGTCCTCCCGCCATGATCGGTCTGGCCATCAGCGCCCCGGCGGCCTGACCCAGCGCCGCGCCAAGGCCGAACAGCAGCCCTGCGCGCAACCCGCCCCGGACCTGCTCGAACCGGTGCGCGCCCTCGGCCGGACGCCCAAGGATCGCCAGCGCTACCCCGGCGACCGTGACCGCGATGCCAAGGCCCGCGCGCCAGCCCAGCCGCTCGCCCAGAACCAGCCAGCCAAGGACCGCCGCCATCGGCGCATTCAGCGCAAAGACCGCGCCCGCCCGGCGCGGCCCCAGCCGCCCGACCGCCGCAAAGTTCAACGTGTCGCCCATGAGGATGCCAACCACCCCGGACAGCGCCAGAACCAGCGCGGTCTGCCAACCCGGCAGGGCCAGCGCGCCCGAAGCAAGCACCACCGCCGCCAACAGCACCGTCACCAGCCCCTGCCGGATCAGGTTGAAATGGAACGCCCCCAGGGACCGGATCGCGTCCGACGCAAGGATGCCCGTCGTCGCCCAGCAAGTCGCCGTCCCAAGTGCCGCAAGTTCGTGGATCGGAAATGCCATCGGTCTCCCCCTGACGGTCAGGTTGCATGGCGCCGGCGCGGCCACAAGCCGGTGATGCCCGATGGACATGCGTTAATGGTTCGGCTATTGTCGAACCATGACGGAAAGCCCGAACATCGCCAGCCTTGCCGCCGCCCTGGCGGACCCCGCCCGCGCGCGGATGGCGCTGGCGCTGATGGACGGTCGGGCCCGCACGGTCTCCGAACTTGGCGCGGCGGCGGGGCTGACCAAGGCCAGCGCCTCGGAACATGCGGCCCGGCTGGAAGGCGCTGGGCTCGTCCGGGCCGAAAAGCAGGGTCGCCACAAATACCTGAGCCTCGCCAGCGCCGAGGTTGCCCGCCTGATCGAGGCGATGATGGCGCTGGCCGGTCAGGGCGCGGGCAGGACGCCCGGCCGCCCTGCGCTGCCCGGCCCGCGCGACCCGGCCCTGCGCGAGGCACGGCTTTGTTACAACCACCTTGCGGGGACGCTGGGCGTGCAGGTCTACCAAAGCCTGTCTGCCAACGGCTGCCTTGCACCTGCGGAGGGTGGGCTGACCCTTACTCCCGCCGGTCATGCCTTTGCGCTTGGCTTCGGTCTGTCCGAGGCGGACCTTTCGCCGTCTCCCGGTTCGGCCCGCACGCCCTTGTGCCGCGACTGTCTGGACTGGAGCGAGCGGCAAAACCACCTTGGCGGCAGGCTTGGCCGCCTGCTGCTGGCGCAGATGGAAGCGCAGGGCTGGCTAAGACGCAAACCTGAAAGCCGCGCCCTGACCGTCACCCCCGAAGGCCGCCGCGCCATCGCGCGGGCCTTTCCGGCCGGTTGACTGGACCAGCCGGGTTTGGCGGCCCCCTCAAAACCCGAGGAAGTTCTGCTCTTTGCAAAATACTCCCGCCGGAGGCCCTTCGCGCGCACCCGGCGCGACAAAGGGACGTCGCGCGGAACGGGCTCATTGGGACCGGCGCCCGACACCCGCCCTTCGGCTACGGAGGCCTTGGCCGCCAGCTTTTCGTTCGCTTCCTTCACGGAACTTGCGATGATGTCGTTCCACTCGCCGGTTTCGCGTATCACGGCCAGCCAGCGGTTAAACTGCCAGGCACCGCCCGTCACGAAGCGGACCGTTGGCCTGCAGCCGCCGCTGCCGGATGCAGCCGGCGCCGGCGTCGCGGCGTCAAGTGGCGCCCGAAGGGACAACGGCACGGATCCGCGCGTGGAATTCTTCCATTCCTCGGCCGTCCGCGCATTTTCTGGCACGGATATCTTGCTGAAACACCCGGTTGCGACTGTCGGAAAGGAATTCGGCGCGATATGGGCTTGCCCAAAACCGGGCGACTGATTTTGATCATCTTTCCGTGCGCGATCGCCCGTGCAAGCCCCTGCTTCCCGCTTGACGCTTCCCGCGTTTGCCCTTACACGCCGCAAATCGAATTCGAGGGCTGGGGGATCCCCGCCTTCCCCCGCTTCTGACGAATCGAAGGAATACCGAAATGTCGCGCGTCTGCGAACTCACCGGCAAGGGCCCGATGTCGGGTAACACCGTCTCCCACGCCAACAACAAGTCCCGTCGCCGGTTCCTCCCGAACCTGAACGATGTCACGCTGATTTCGGACGTGCTGGGGCAGTCCTTCAAGCTGCGCGTCACCGCCGCGGCGCTGCGCTCGGTCGACCACCGTGGCGGGCTTGACGCCTATCTGGCGAAGGCCAAGGACGACGAATTGTCGACCGCAGCACAGAAGATCAAGAAAGAGATCGCCAAGGCCCAGGCCACCGCCTGATCCTTCGGTCTTGACGCAAAAGGCCCCGCTGTTCCGGATGGAGGCGGGGCTTTTTCCATTGCACGATCTCTTTGGCCAGGTGCGGCCGAACCTGACAGAACCCCGTTTTGCCCGGTTCAGAATGCCTTGAAGGTCATCGTCGTCAGCGTGCGCTGGATGCCGGGAATGTCGAAAAGCCGCGACGACAGATAGTGCCCCACGTCCTGATCCTCGGGGACGTAGACCTTCGCCATCAGGTCGTAGTCGCCGCTGGTCGAATACATCTCGCTCACGACCTCACGATCCCAGATCGCGTCGGCAACTTCATAGGTCATGCCGGGTGTGCAGCGGAACTGGACGAAAACCAAGGCCATCGGACCCTCCCTTGTGATCGCGCTACCCTAGATCGCCGGGACGGGAAGGGGAAGCCTCGGCCAGGCTCAGGGGGGCGGGCTCGCGCTTCAGATCCTCGATGGTCAGCGGACCCGCAGGCCGCGCCAGCCGGTTTCGCACCACCCAGCGCAGCCGGACCTGCGCGCGGGTGATCGCCACATAGGCCAGACGCTTCCACAGCGGCACGCCCGCTTCGGACCGGCCCGACTGCGCGGCGGCGTAAAGATCGGGGGCAAAGACCTGCACCTCCTCCCATTGCGAGCCTTGCGCCTTGTGGATCGTCACCGCCGCCCCATGCAGGAAGGTCGCCCCCATCGTCGCGGCCGAGGCGATGAACGGCTCTTCCTCGTCCGGTTTTTCGATCTTGATGATCGACGCGGCCGAAACCTGCGGCTCTTCCGCCCCCACGACATGCAGCCGCGCAAAACCGGGCCGGTTGCCCTCGCCCAGATAGATCACCTGCGCGCCCTTGATCAGGCCCCGCGCTTCGAGGTCGATCCGCTTCTTTCGGTGCTTCAAGGGCAGCTCGATCCCGTCGCAGATCAGCGGCTCGCCTGGCAAAAGCTGGTCTTCCGGCGCGCCGTATGCGGCCCGGAACGCCTGGATCAGCCGCACCCGCGTGGCATTGCGCCAGACCAGCACCGGTGAGCGCGCCATCAGCCCCGCCTCCACCCGTTCGACCCAGACCACACGGTCATCCGCTTGGGCCTTGGCTGCAACCATCCGCTCGAACTCCTCGAACCCCAGCCCGCCATCGCCCAGCGCATGGGCAAGATCCAGGATCGGATTGTCCTCGGCCTGCCGGTGGATGCGGCTCAGCGTCAGTTTGCGGCTGTCGCCCAGCTTGTCGAACACCATCTCGCCTGACGCGCCCACCGGGGCCAACTGCGCAGGGTCGCCAAACAGCACCAGGGTCGGAAAGATCTCGCGCAGGTCAGTCAGTGCGCGCTCGTCCAGCATCGAGCTTTCGTCGACGAACCCCACATCCAGCGGCTCTTCCCGCCGCTTCCAGCCCTTGATGAAGTCGCTGCCCTTCAACCCCGCCGCCGCCAGCGCGCCGGGGATGGACGCCACCTGCGCGTAGAACGCATGCGCCCGGTCCAGCGCCAGATCGGTCAGGCCTTCGACAACCGGTCGCGGGCCGGTCCCGGCCAGCCATTCGGCGATCTTTTCATACTGCGGGTCATAGACCGGGGTGTAGAGGATCCGGTGGATCGTCGTCGCCGGCACTCCGCGCAGCCGCAGCACCGACGCCGCCTTGTTCGTCGGCGCAAGGATCGCCAGCGTCCGCCGCTCCTTGCGCCGCTTCCCCTCGTAGTCGCCCGAGACCACCTCGACCCCGGCCGCCTTCAGGGCCCGGTACATCTCGGCCAAAAGCAGGGTCTTGCCCGAACCCGCCTTGCCCACCACCGCAAGCACCGAGGCCTTGCCTTCGGGCATCGGCGTGGTCAGGCCTTCGGCGAGGTCGATCCCCTGGCCCAGAAGCTCTGCCGCCAGACGGTCGAAGGCCTCGGCCTGGTCGTCGGAAAAGGTCAGTGCGGGGGCCTGCATCGGCAGACCTTAGCCAGCTTCGCCGCCAAGCGTAAGAGCACCCGGCCCAAGGCGCACCCGACCGCAGCGACCAGCGCCCGAAGGGAGCGATGAGCGGCCTAATGCGCCCGGGTCAGCGGCAGGGGCGCCTTGTCCCGAGCCTCGCGGGCGGCGGCGATCTCGTGCCCTGCCAGAACCAAAGTCTCAGCGACCTTTGCCGCAAGATCCGGCAGCCCGTTCGCGGCGGCATAGTCTTTCAGATCCGACAACACGTCAAAGACCCAGTCATGTCGCATGGTACCCTCGGGCGCGAAGCCAGTAGCGGCGGCCCGGTCCGCGCTGGCGCCCGCCGCTGCGATGAGGCGGGCACAGAGAGGCGAAAGCCACGGAAATAGTCCGAGGCCAAGAATACCCGGCTCAAGGTAAACCCTTGATTAATGACCTCCTGCCTGCCCGCGGATCAATCCGGGCGGCTGGCCTCGACCGTGTCTTCAAAGGTTCGCAGCCCGGTGCGCGGCGCCTGAACCAGCACCGCCATGTTGCCGGGCTTGTGCTGGTTCTTCCACATCAGCGTGTGCGCCTTGGGGATGTCGGCCCAGGGAAACACCTCGGACATGCAGGGGTCCAGCCGGCGTTCGACCATCAGCTTGTTCGCCGCCGCCGCCTGTTTCAGATGCGCGAAATGGCTGCCTTGCAGGCGCTTTTGATGCATCCACATGTAGCGCACGTCGAAGGTGCAGTTGAACCCGCTGGTGCCGGCGCAGATCACCACCATGCCGCCCTTCTTGCAGACCAGCGACGAGACGGGGAAGGTCGCCTCGCCCGGATGCTCGAAGACCATGTCGACGTTCACACCCTTGCCGGTGATGTCCCAGATCGCCTTGCCGAACCGCCGCGCCTCTTTCAGCCAGACATCGTATTCCGGGCTGCCGACTTTCGGCAGCTGCCCCCAGCATTTGAAATCGTTGCGGTTGATCACGCCTTTCGCGCCCAGCGACATCACGAACTCGCGCTTCGTCTCGTCGCTGATCACGCCGATCGCGTTTGCCCCCGCCGTGTTGATCAACTGGATCGCGTAAGATCCAAGACCGCCGGACGCCCCCCAGACCAGCACGTTCTGCCCCGGCTTCAGATCATGCGGCTCATGCCCGAACAGCATCCGGTGCCAAATTTTTTGTAGTGTGATGTTTAGCTGATCTATGGACTTTATATTTTGATTGCGCAATAACTGTAACATCCATCCCCAAATGGAATAATCCATTGGGTTTAAGTCTGGGGAACCGCGGCCGCCACACTCGAAGCGTTCGCCGACGCGCACCCGTCGTGGGTCCGCATCAACTATACGCTGCCGTGGGAAGCCTCGGCTGAAATTCTAATATTGACTTGAATGTTTTCATAATTTTAATGTGTTAC
>JANOER010000228.1:0-15196 GCA_031441285.1 Rhodobacterales bacterium | reverse complement strand
ATTGATTACTACATTCAAGATTACTTGAATACTCGTTAGATCGTATAATCATTACCCCAAGACCCATATAATTTCCTTAATTGGGTCAGTTCCTAGAATTTACTTCATCCAAATCTAGTTCTTGCTAGGGTCTCGCGGTCGGTTGCGCGCCCGACACCTTCCTTGGTGGTGCCCACCAACAGGCCAGGGCTGTCCTCGACGAAGGCCGCATCGGTACGGTCACCGCAGGGTCTGCCGCCGTCCTCAACCACGGGATGGAGCATTGGCATCCGAACCCGGATTTCTTCTTCCTGCCCGGGGCAGGGCCGATGCTGGATCTTGGTCCCTATTACGTTGCGAACCTGATCAACCTTCTGGGTCCGGTGAAGCGGGTGGGCGCGCTCACCTCGTCGGCGGTGGACGAACGCGTGATCTCCAACGGTCCCCGCAACGGTCAGGCGGTC
The DNA here is from genome assembly GCA_031441285.1 of Rhodobacterales bacterium. GTDB lineage: Bacteria > Pseudomonadota > Alphaproteobacteria > Rhodobacterales > Rhodobacteraceae > Tabrizicola. The sequence goes on along the minus strand of JANOER010000228.1, from coordinate 14,753 downwards.
CCGGTCAAGACACCCACCAATATCCATGCCCTGCTGGAGTTCCAGTCCGGTGCGACGATCAACCTCTCGACCTCGTGGGATGTCTGGCACCACAAACGCAATCACTTCGAGCTTTACGGGACCGAAGGCACACTTTACGTCCCCGATCCGAACTTCTTTGGCGGAGAGGTCGAGGTCGGCGCTCCCAATGGCAAGCTGAAGACGCTGAAGCCCTGGAAGCACCCCTTCGGCAAGGCCAACCAGAACCACAACGGGCGGGATCTTGCCAACTACCGGACGGCGGGACTGGCCGACATGGTGGCCTCGCTTGTCGAAGGGCGGGATGCGCGCTGCTCGCTGGAGCGTGCGCTGCACGGGGTGGACGTGATGACTGCCTGTCTCAAGTCGGGCGAGACCGGCAAGTTTGTCACCCTGACCACCACCTGCACCCGCCCGGCTGCGTTGTCGCCGGCGGAAGCGCGGGCGCTTTTGCGATAGTTTGGGGGCGATTTGATCACATCTTGATTGCCGGGAAACAGGCGTCATACAAGGGGGGCTGGAAGAGGGAGCTCCGATGGACGCCGACAACCGGAAGATACCAAGCCACGAAGTGACCTATGCGCGCCTGCGTGACATGATCCTGTTTGGTCATCTCGCGCCCGGCGCTCCGGTCACCATCCAGGGGCTGATCAGCGATCTGGGCGCGGGCATGACCCCGGTGCGCGAGGCGATCCGCAGGCTGACCGCCGAGGGTGCGCTTTTGCCCCAGGGCAACCGCCGCGTCGCGGTGCCGCAGCTTTCGTCCGAGATGCTGGACCAGGTGGCCTTTGCCCGCCTTGCGATCGAGCCGAACCTTGCCGCGCGGGCTGCGACACGGCTGACCCCGGCGCAGATCGACCGGCTTGAGGCGATCGACGCCAAGGTGAACCGGGCCATCGATGCGGGAAACCTTCCCGACTACCTCGCCGCCAATCACGCGTTTCACTTCGCGCTGTATGACGCGGCCGATGCGCCGGTGCTGCTGGACCTTGCGCGGTCGCTTTGGCTGCGGGCCGGGCCGTCGTTGCGGGTGGTGATCGACCGCTTTGGCCGCGAATCTGCCCCGGACCTGCACCGCGAGGCGCTGGCGGCGATGCGGTCGCGCGATGCGGCGGCCCTGGCAGGCGCAATCGAACGCGACATCCAGCAAGGGGTGGACCATGTCCGCCAGGCCCTGACCGACGCGACCTGACCGATGCGACCTGACCGACGGTTGCCGGATTGAGCAGCCGCGCAAGGGCGCGGCCGCAAGCCTTTGGTCTCGCCTCGGGCGCAAGCGCCAACCGGCTTGGGCACCGGGGTTTTCCCCGGTGCCGGGGGTGCCGCACACGGGCTCGACGCAGGAAAATCGGGTTGGCGCCGGCGGGCGATCAATAATTTGATCAAATTTCTTGAACCCCGCTGCGTTTGATCATATCATGCTGGAAAGCCGGGGCGTTTGGCCCTGCCGATTCCGCAAGAGGGGCGCCCCATGAACATGATCACCAACCACCTGCCGACCGCCGAATTGCAGGCGCTGGACGCAGCCCACCACATGCACCCGTTCACCGACAACGGCGCATTGGCCAAGCGGGGCGCGCGCGTCATCACCGCGGCCAAGGGCGTCTGGCTGACCGACAGCGACGGCCACAGGATCATCGACGGCATGGCGGGCCTGTGGTGCGTCAACATCGGCTATGGCCGCGATGAGCTGGCCGAGGTTGCGGCGCGGCAGATCCGGGAACTCAGCTACTACAACACATTCTTCATGACGACCCATGTGCCGGCCATAGCGCTTGCCGCCAAGATCGCCGAACTGGCACCGGGGGATCTTAACCACGTGTTCTTTGCAAACTCGGGGTCCGAAGCGAACGACACCAATATCCGCCTGGTCCGCCGCTATTGGGACATCAAGGGGCAGCCGTCCAAGCGTGTCATCATCAGCCGCAACAACGGCTATCACGGCTCTACCATGGGAGGCGGCAGCCTGGGCGGCATGTCCTACATCCACGCGCACGGTGGCATGATCGACGGGATCGTGCATATCGGCCAGCCCAACTGGTGGGCCGAGGGCGGTGACATGACGCCCGACGTGTTCGGACTGATGCGCGCGCAGGAACTTGAGGCGAAGATCCTGGAGCTGGGCGTCGAGAATGTCGCGGCCTTCATCGCGGAACCCATCCAGGGCGCGGGCGGGGTGATCGTGGCGCCGGCGACCTATTGGCCCGAAGTGCAGCGGATCGTCGACAAGTACGGCATCCTTCTGATCGCCGATGAGGTGATCACCGGGTTCGGTCGAACCGGCAACTGGTTCGGCTGCCAGACCTTTGGCATCAGGCCCCACATCATGACGATCGCCAAGGGGTTGTCATCGGGGTACATGCCCATTGGCGGCTCCATCGTCTGCGACGAGATTGCCGCGACCTTCGAAGGGCAGGGCGACTTCAACCACGGCTACACCTATTCCGGGCATCCGGTGGCGGCGGCGGTGGCGCTGGAGAACCTGCGGATCATTCAGGAAGAGGGGATCGTCGATCACGTCCGCGACGTGGCGCATCCCTACCTTGCCGAACGCTGGCATGCGCTGGGGGATCATCCGATGGTGGGCGAGACCAAGCTGGTCGGGCTGATGGGATCGATGGCACTGACGCCCGACAAGGAAAGCCGGGCACGGTTTGCCGGCGAACAGGGGACCGTAGGCTTCCGCACGCGTGAGCGGTGCTTTGCCAACAACCTGGTGATGCGGCACGTCTATGACCGGATGATCATCTCGCCGCCGCTGACGATCACGACGGACGAGATCGACATCATGGTCGACCGTGCAAGGAAAAGCCTCGACGAAGCCTGGCAGGGCCTGAAGTCTGACGGGATCGTCTAAGCCCGGGGCCGCTTGGCCAGGCAGTCGCAGCGGCGCTTGACGGCGAAGGGCAGTTGTCCGGCAGTTGCCGCGGCGTTTTTGAACGGGCGGGCCTTCGGGTCCGCCCGTCCGCCTTTCGGCCGCAGTCAGCGCCGGGTCTGTTTCCGCGACCTTAGACCGGGACTGGAGACGCGGCGCAACGGGTGTCGAACGGTCTGCTAGCCCTTGGGCCGATCTGAGGCGGGAACCGCTTCAAACGGGCGGTGCGGCTTGAGGTCCGCGGGCATTGCCCCTAAGACTTGACCGCACGAGAGAGGGACCGCTGCCATGCGCATACACGGTGATCTGGCCGACACGATCGGAAACACTCCGCTTCTGAAGCTGCACAGGGCGTCAGAGCTGACCGGCTGCACGATCCTGGGCAAGGCCGAGTTCATGAACCCCGGCCAGTCGGTCAAGGACCGGGCGGCGCTTTACATCATCCGCGATGCGGTGGCGAAGGGTCTTCTGAAGCCCGGCGGCACCATTGTCGAAGGGACGGCGGGCAATACCGGCATCGGTCTGGCGCTGGTCGGCGCGTCGATGGGGTTTCGCACGGTGATCGTGATCCCCGAGACGCAAAGCCAGGAAAAGAAGGACATGCTGCGGCTTGCCGGGGCCGAGCTGGTGCAGGTTCCGGCCGCACCCTACCGCAACCCGAACAACTATGTCCGCTATTCCGGCCGCCTGGCCGAGGCGCTGGCCAAGACCGAACCGAACGGTGCGATCTGGGCCAACCAGTTCGACAACGTGGCGAACCGGCAGGCGCATGTCGAAACCACCGGGCCCGAGATCTGGGATCAGACTGGCGGCCGCGTGGACGGGTTCATCTGCGCGGTGGGAAGCGGCGGCACGCTGGCAGGCGTGGCCGAGGCATTGCAGCCGAAAGGCGTGAAGATCGGCCTTGCCGACCCCGAAGGCGCTGCCCTGCACGCGTTTTATACCACGGGCAAGCTGGAAAGTCCGGGCACGTCGATCACCGAAGGCATCGGGCAGGGACGGATCACCGCGAACCTGGAAGGCTTCACCCCCGATTTCAGCTACCGGATCCCCGATGCCGAGGCGCTGCCGATCGTCTTTGATCTTCTGCAAGATGAGGGCCTGTGCATGGGCGGCTCGACCGGCATCAACATCGCAGGCGCCATGCGGATGGCGCGCGAGATGGGGCCGGGCAAGACCATTGTGACGATCCTGTGCGACTATGGCAGCCGCTATCAGTCCAAGGTCTACAACCCCGCCTTCCTGCGCGAAAAGGGCCTGCCGGTGCCCGCATGGCTGGACCGTCCGGGCCGGGCAATCCCGGCGGTCTTCGAAGACGCATGAGGCAGCTTCTCGGATCGCTGCTGCTGGCGCTGGTCCTGGCCGGTCCGGTTGCCGGTCCGGTGTGGGCTCAGCAAAGCCCAAGCGCGATCCCGATCACCGGGGTTGACACCTCGCCGGGCGAAGCCGCCCTTGCCAACTCGGATCTAAGCTACGCCGACTGGGACCAGACGGCCAAGCGCGCCGAGGCGGAGATTGCCGAACGGCGCACCTCTGACGACCGGCTTGAGGATATCCGCAGTCAGCTTGCCAAGTGGCGGGCGGCGTTCCTGAATGCAGAAAACGCGAACTCGGCCCGGATCGGGACGCTGCGCGATCAGGTCGCGGCTCTTGGCCCGGTACCGGCCGAGGGCGAAGCCGAGGTCGAGGAAATCTCGAAGCGGCGGCAAGAGCTGGCGCAGCAGCTGGTCACCTTGCAGGCGCCGGGGATTGCGGCGGAAGAGGCCTATCGCCGGGCGGACGGCCTGATCCGCGAGATCGACCGCACCTTGCGCGAACGCCAAGCGGACGAACTGCTGCAACTGTGGCCCTCGCCGTTGAATCCGGGCAACTGGCCCGAAGCGGCAATCGGCTTTTCAGACACGGTCCTGCGCCTATGGGACGAAGCCGTCACCGGCTGGACCGACCCCGAGGCGCGGGCCGTGTTCCTCGACAACCTGCCGTTGATCCTGGTGCTTCTGGTCGTGGCGCTGGCACTGGTGGTCTATGTCCGGCGCTGGGTCGCCCGCTATGCCGAGCGTCTGCTGCAGAACGCCTCTGCCCGGGGCCGCACGGTGTGGTCGATCCTGGCGTCGACCGGCGAGGTGGTGCTGCCGACCCTTGGCATGGTTGCGCTGGCGGCAGCCGTCCTGTCCTCTGGCACGCCGGGCGAGATTGGCAAGGTCATCGCGATCGCTTTGCCATTCATTGGCTTCGTGGTCTTTTCCGCCGCCTGGCTTGGGTCGCATGCGTTTCCCCGTGTGCAAGACGATGACGCTATCCTGCCGCTGCCGCCGGAAGCGCGGGTCGAGGGGCGGGTTCTGTCGGTCCTGCTGGGACTGGTGGTGGCGGCGGAAATGCTGCGGGAAGCCGCGATGGACGCGCAGGCCTATTCGGATGCGACGACATCGGTGATGTCCTTTCCCATCCTCCTTGTCGGCGGGCTGATCCTGTTGCGCCTGGGCCGGGTCCTGCGCAGGTCCGAACAACACACCGACCGCAGCTATGCGCTGCGCCTCATGTCGATCCTGTCGCGCGGCCTGACGGTCATCGGACTGGTCGGCCCGCTGCTTGCGGCCTTCGGCTATGTGCAGGCGGCCTCGGCGCTGATCTATCCGGCGATCCTGTCACTGGCGCTGATCACCCTGCTTTTCATTATCCAGCGCCTGATCGGCGAGATCTGGACCATGGTCATGCGTGGCGACGAGCTTGGGCGCGACGGACTGGTGCCGGTCCTTCTGGGCTTCGCGATGACCCTGGCCTCGCTGCCCCTGTTCGCGCTGATCTGGGGCGCCCGGTCGTCGGACATCACCGAGCTTTGGACTCGGTTCTCGGAAGGGTTCGTCCTGGGCGACACGCGGATCTCGCCGACCGACTTCATGGTTGTCGCAGTGGTCTTCGTGATCGGCTACATGCTGACCCGGCTGTTGCAGGGGGCGCTGCGCACAACGATCCTGCCCAAGACCCGGATGGACCAGGGCGGCCAGACCGCGTTGGTCGCGGGCATCGGCTATGTCGGGATCTTCCTCGCCGCGCTGGTGGCGATCAACGCCGCCGGGCTGGACTTGTCAGGGCTGGCCATCGTCGCAGGGGCCCTGTCGGTCGGTATCGGTTTCGGCCTCCAGACCATCGTATCGAACTTCATCTCCGGCATCATCCTGCTGATCGAGCGCCCGGTCAGCGAGGGCGACTGGATCGAGGTCGGCGGCGTGCAGGGCCGGGTCCGGGCAATCTCGGTGCGGTCCACCCGGATCGAGACGTTCGACCGCAACGACGTGATCGTGCCGAACGCCGACCTGATCACCGGGCGGGTGACGAACTGGACCCGGTTCAATCTTTCCGGCCGGCTGATCGTGCCGGTGGCGGTGGCGCAGGGGTCGGACTCGCGCCAGGTCGAACGCATCCTGCGCGACATTGCCGAGGCACAGCCGCTGGCGATCCTGAATCCGCCGCCCCTGATCGCCTTCATGGGATACACGCCGACGCAGCTAACCTTCGAGATCCGGGTGATCCTGCGCGACGTGAACTTCAGTCTGGAAGTCCGGACCGACATCAACCACAAGATCATGGACCGCTTCGCCGCCGAAGGCATCAACATCGTGCCTCCGCCCGCCGCGGCCGCCGAGCCGGACCCGATCAAGACCGCCGAAACCCTGGTAGCACTGGCCGGTCTGGTCGCCGACGACCGCCCCCCCGTCGCCCGTCGCAAACGGGGCGCGCCCCCACCGACGACCTCCGCAGCGCAGGACATCGAGGGGGCCGACCGGTGACAGACCTGATCTTCCGGTCCGATCCCTACTTGTCCGCCGCAGATTGCCGGATCATCGGTCATACCTCCGAAGGTGCGCTGATCGTCGACCGGTCGGTCTTTTACCCAACGGGGGGCGGGCAGCCCGGCGATTCCGGACTGTTGGAATGGGACGGCGGGCGGATGCCGATCGCCACCACGATCAAGGTCGGCGACGCTTTGGCTCTGGTCCCGTCCGAGGCCCTGCCGATGCCGCCGGTCGGTGCCCCGGCGCGGATGATGCTGGACTGGTCGCGCCGCTACCGGCACATGCGTGTCCATACCGCGCTGCACCTTCTGTCAGTCGTGATCCCGCTTCCGGTCACCGGCGGCCAGATTTCCGCCGACCGCGGCCGGCTGGACTTCGACATGCCGGACCTGCCCGAAGATCCGGCGGCGATCGAGGCGCAGCTTGCCGGACTGATCGGACGCGACCTTGCCGTCACCGAGGACTGGATCACCGAGGTGGAACTTGCGGCGAACCCCGCGCTGGTCAAGACCCTGTCGGTGCGGCCTCCGATGGGGCAGGGCAGGGTGCGGCTGATCCGGATCGGGACCGGGGCCAACCAGATCGACTTGCAGCCTTGCGGCGGCACCCATGTCGCCCGTACAGCCGAGATCGGCCGGATCGCGATCGGCAAGATCGAAAACAAGGGCCGGCAGAACCGCCGCGTGTCGATCCTGCTGGTCGACTGACCGCAAGGCTCGCGAAACCCCGCGCCCCGACGAGAGAATCGTGCTACCGTTGCGGTTGCATTTCAGCGGAGCATTGCCATGACTCTTGTGAACAAGTCGATTGCGCATATCGCGGTTTGGAACCTTGCCGGGAACGACAAGTTTCCCGGTGGCGACGGGGACGGCATCAACCCGGCCAGCCCGAAAGCCGTCAACCAGATCAGGGGTCTGGCGAACCTTGACGCCGATTTCGTCACTCTGGTCGAGGTGTTTCCCGACACGCACCTACAGGTGCTGACCGCCGGGTTGGCTGAAAAGGGCCTGACCTACCAGACAACCTTCCTGCCCCAGCCCGACAGCCATCTTGGCATCGGCTTCCTGCACAAACCGGGGATCGAGGTGACAAATCCGCGCTTCATCGCCGGCTCGCAGGGGACGTATCTGGGCGGACGTCAGGCCTTCGTGGTCGACGTGAAGATCGGCGGTTTCAAGGCCGTGGTGATCGGCGTTCACCTGAAATCGGGCCGCGAGGCGCCCGAACAGGCGATGCGCGACAGCCAGTGCAAGGCGGTTGGCCAATGGATCACCGATCTGCATGCAACGCCCGGCTACAAGCAGCATGCGATCCTCCTGATGGGGGATTTCAACATGATCCCGGGCCAGGACGTCAGCAATTTCCACCATCTTGGCGGTGCTGACGTGATGGACTTCGTCTCGTGTTGGGACTTGCAGGAACGGTTCAGCCATATCCTGGAAAGCGGGCGCGAAAACCTTCTGGACGGCTTCGCCGTCAGCCGCCGGTTCTCGGACCGTTATGTGCGCGGCACGCTTCGGCTTTTCCCGATGGACTGGACGCTGGACATGGGCCGGGCAAAGTTCCGCGCGCAAGTGTCGGACCACCTGCCTTTCGTGGCCAGCTTTCGTCTCTTCTGACCACCGGGCTGCAAAACGATATCGCCCTTGCAAACCGGCAGGCGACTTGGCAGAAGGGCGCCCACGGACAGTTGGCCGAGTGGTCGAAGGCGCACGCCTGGAAAGTGTGTAGGCGGGGAACCGTCTCGAGGGTTCGAATCCCTCACTGTCCGCCATATACCCCTGAATTATCCATAAATATCATATACTTAGGCCGGACATTGGGTTGCCTCAGGCTACACAAGAAGTAACACAAGCGTGGCCGTCATCATATGGTCAGGGGCCTTCAATGTCCTGTGTCAGCACATCGAACTGAAGAAGAACACTTGGTACTGTCGCCGACGTATACCCGCTTTTGCTCAAGCGCTTTACCCGAGATGCTGCGCAAGCGCCTCAAGCACCCGTTCCGCGATCGTGTCCGGATCCCCATCAGCGTTGATTACGCGAAAGCGGGGGTGACGGGCGGCAAGCTGCAGGAACCCGATGCGGGCCTTTTCCTGAAAGGTGATACCCATATCCTCGAACCGCAGTTCCGTCCCTTCACGGGCAGTAGCGCGCGACAGGCCAAGCCCCGGATCCAGGTCGAAAACGAGAGTGACGTCCGGCTCGACCCCGATCATCATGTCGTGCAGGCGGTCGACGGTGCCGGAAAGGTCGCCGCGCGCAGCGCCCTGGAACACACGGGTGCTGTCGGCGAAGCGGTCGGTGATCACGATCTCGCCCCGTGCCAGGGCGGGGCGGATGGTCTTTTCCAGATGGTCGCGGCGGGCGGCCGTAAAGAGAAGGATCTCGGTCTCGGGTGACCAGCGGTCGGTGGCACCTTCCAGGACAAGGCGACGGATTTCCTCGGCGCCAGGGCTGCCGCCGGGCTCGCGGGTCAGGGTGACCGTTCGGCCACGCGTGCGCAATGTATCAGCCAGTCTGCGGGCCTGGGTCGACTTGCCGGATCCGTCGATCCCTTCGAAGCTTAGAAAGAGGCCCGGCATTCAGCTGGCCGTCGACCCGATGTAGCGGCCGTAAAGCAATCGGCCAGCTGTTGTGAGCCGCTTGAAGAAGCCCGCCTTGCCAACGTCGGCCTCGGCTACAAGCGGGAAAAGGCGGTCGGGAAGATCCGGGACATGAACGACCAGCTCGGCCACGGCAGAGCCTGCGGTGATGGGCGCGGTCAAGGGTCCGTTGTAGATCACTTCGGCCGTCACGCTGTCCTGGACAAGCGCCGGGACAAGCAGCCGGATGTCTTCGGCCGGGACAAGACCGACCGTTTCGGCGCTTCCAAGATGTACGGTCGCCTCGGCAATCCGGACATTGCCCTTGGCTAGGGTCTTCTCCGAGAACTGCCGGAAGGCCCAGCCGACGATCCTTTCGGCCTCTTCGGCGCGGGCGGTTTCGCTTGGCAGGCCAGTGATGGCAAAGATCACCCGCCGGTCACCCTGCCGGGCGCTGCCGACAAGCCCGTAGCCTGCTTCTTTGGTGTGACCGGTCTTAAGCCCGTCAGCGCCGATGCCAAGGGCCAGCAAGGGATTGCGGTTGAAGCGGTTATCGGGCGCGCGGCCGTCGTAGTTGAACTCGGTCTCCGCGAAGATCGGATAGTATTCGGGAAAATCGAGGATGAGGTGCTGCGCCAGAATTCCCAGATCGCGCATCGACATGCGGTGGTTCGGGTCCGGCCAGCCAGACGCATTTGCAAAAACCGATGCGGTCATGCCAAGCGCGCGGCCACGTTCCGTCATCTGCGCCGAGAAGGCCTCCTCGGTGCCGGAAAGCCCTTCGGCAACCGCGACACAGGCATCGTTGCCAGAGTTGACGATCATCCCGTGCAGAAGGTCGCTGACCGTGGGCCGGTCGGTTTCCTGCAAGAACATGGTCGATCCGCCCATCGCCTTGGCCCTGGACGAGACGGCGAACTCTGTCTCCATCGTCACCCTGCCATCCCGCAGGGCCTCGAAAAGCATGTTGATCGTCATAAGCTTCGACATCGACGCCGGAGGCAGCGGCTGGTCAGCGTTCTTGTCCATCAGCACGGTCTGGGTCGTGACATCGTAGACCCATGCCGCCGTCGCTGCGGTTTCGAAGGCGCGGACTGGCAGAGTGGACAGCGAAAGGACAAGACAGGCAAGTCGCAGAAACCGGGGCATTATGCGGCACCTTGTCATTCGAGGAAGAACGCGTCGGCAAACCCCGCATCCTTGATCGATGCCAAAGCGGCAGCGTCACCGGTGGTCACGACACCCCAGACAATCTTGCCGTTGCGTTCGGATTTCTGGGTCTGCGCGGTTACGCCGACTTTTGCCAGGGCCTCGACGGCACGGTTTGCATTCTCCTCTTTCGAAAATGAGGCGACCTGGATCGTCCTGCCTGCCGGCGCTTGCGAAGCGGGTTCTGCGGCGGCAGCTTCAGCGGCGGCAGCCTCGGCGGCCTTTTGCTCTTCCCGGATCTGGCGGCGGGTCTTCTTTTTGGGTTCTGGTGCCGGCTCTGCTTCGGATACGGCTTCTGCCGCTGCAGCGACCTCGGGGGTGCGGGCATCCAGAGGTGCGGTCTCGACAGCCGCAACTCCGGCACTCTCGACGGTGGCTGCGACGGCAGCACTTTCCGCGATGGCTGCAGGGTCGGCTACTGCCGCATCCTCGGCTCCCGCAGCATCAGTGGCTGCGGCGGCCAGGGCGGCCTTTTCTGCCTCACGCTTGGCCTTCGCCTCGGCGCGACGTTCTTTCCAGGTCTTGCGTTTCGCGGTCTCGGGAACGTCGGCCCCAGCGACGGCAGCCGCAGCGGGGTCGACGACCGCGGCAACGGTCCCGGGCGCGGTGGCGGTCGCCTCAAGCGCTGCTGCGGCAAGTGCTGCAGTTTCCGCCGCCTCTGCCCCAGTCCCAGCCCCGACCTCTGTCCCAGCCCCGGCCTCAGCCAGGGTGGCAGGATCGGCCGCTGCAACTTCGCTGGCCGTCGCATCGGCTGCAGCCGCCGCCGCAGCGGGCGCCTCCGCGTCTTTCCTGCGCAGGGCGGTCACCCTGAGTTCGGTCGGCTGACCGGCCAGCATGCCAAGCGCATCAGCCGCGTCCGAGGAAACCTGAAGCGGCGGGCCGGGATTGTCGCGCTCGCGCCGGAACAGCGCGCCGTTTACCGATTTCCCGTTGGCAGGGTTCACCATCACCACACGTTGGGGGTCAACGACATCGGGTGAGGCCACCCAGATGCCGCCAAGCGACGGGCGGCCGTCCCAGAGCGCACTGTCGGACACCTGGAACACATCCGGAGCCTCGACTTCGCGGCCACTGCCGCCCTTGGCCGGAGCGGGTGCCGCGCTGGGAGTGCTCGTGCTTTTTCCCGCAGGATCGGCGCCTTCGACGCAGCCCATCAGAAGCCCTGTGGTCGCCAGACCAAGAACGAAGTGCCGAAGTGCTGTTCTTGCCATCATCCGCCCTCAATGTCGCGCGATCTGGATGCCGCGCTTTGGTTCCTGCCTGCCCGGAAGGGTGCAATCCCGGGGCTGTAATCGCCCCTTTTCCGACCAGGTTTGCCTGCTTCAAGGGGATCATACCCCCTTCAATCGCTGGTGGAAAGGGTGGAGGCATTCCGCGCGCATCACGATCAGCGGAAAACGCCGCTGATGGCTGCTTTCAGAATCATTGCGGCCCGCATATGCCGCGTGGGTCGGAGGAGTGGCGGAGTGGTCGATCGCTCCGGTCTTGAAAACCGGCGTGGGGGAAACCCCACCGTGGGTTCGAATCCCACCTCCTCCGCCACCAACCCATTGATAGTTATGATATTTCCGTTCTCTCGGGGATTTCGTCCACGTTTCCGCGACTTAGGTCGGTTTTCTGCCGGCAGAGACGCCACGACCCGCCTGTAGTCGCCACTTCTGCGCCTCGCGTCTCCGTGTCCCGGTGGCCCCGTTCGGTTTGCCCGGGTTGTGGGATACAGGGAAGTATCAGGGAATCTCGACTTATCAGGGCCGGTTTCGCGATTTTTCGCCTGGAATCCTTGCGCGATTTCCGTGGGTTGCGCGTGATTTAAGGTCCCTGCTCGACAGGAACAGGGACCTTAAATCACGGGATCAGGGAAGGAAATTCGCCCAAACAGGGAAAGAATTGGGAAGAACAGGGATACGGCAGATCCCGGTTCGGCGGCGATGGTTGTTCAGTTCTGTCACCCCCTTGAATGGTGCTGGAAGGGGCCGAGGGTCACGCGATCCCGAACAGGCGCGCCTGGTCATCCCAGTCCATCGGAATGCCGTCTCGGAGAAGCTGCGCGACCGAAAGGTCGACCGGCTGGCGTCCATCGAGGATTGCCGCCTGCAAGCGGGGGGCGAGGAAAGCCAACGGGATGCGAGTGCGGATGTAAGGTTCGGAGCGTACAGTCTCACGAGCGATCTCGGTGAGGGCGGTGCCCGAACGCAAGGCCCGTACCCAGAGATGGGCCTCGGCCAGGGTGCGCTGCAGGACCGCATCATCGGCGGGATGTGTGTCGCCAGCGATGATCCTTGTCTCGACGCCGCGGCGTCGCAAGGCGAAGGGGCAGGAGAAACTCAAGATGCGGTCGGACAAGGCGACCGCCGGGAACCGCAGCGCCGCCGAGATCACGGCCGGATCAAGTTGCAGCTGCAACTGTCCCGGTGCCAAGGTGCCGGACGCGAAGATGCTGCCGATGAGGGAGGGGTCAGCCTCGATCCGGTCCGCGAGCGCTGTCGCGCGGCGGGCCAGCTCTGCGGCACCGCTGGCATCAGGCTCAGTCAAGATGGCATGCCCGGCTGTTGCCCTGCGCAGATGCGCCACGACGATCTGGCGCAGTGTGGCCTCCAGCGCCTCGGCGGGCAGACGCCATCCGGAAAGATCTGCGGCGCCCGAGATCAGTCGGTTGGAGACGTAATAGGAAAAGCGCCTGCCGTGTCGCCGGGTATGAGTTGGGGTCAGGCGATCGCCGGTCTCGTCGCGGAGCTTGCGGTGACGGTCCGGCTGGAACCGGGCGCATCGGCGGAGCGGATCGCGGCGATCGTTCGCGCCCTGGCGGCGGTGCCATGATCTTCCCGTCGAACCGGGTGCGGATCATGGTGGCGACCAAGCCCATCGACTTCCGCAAGGTTCATAACAGCCTGGCCGCGATGGTGAAGAACGAGCTGCGCAAGGACCCGTTCACGGGGACCGTCTTTGTCTATCGTGTCAGGAAGGCGGATCGGCTGAAGCTTCTCTTTTGGGACGGGACCGGGCTGGTGATGGCCTACAAGCGGCTGGAAGAACATACCTTCACTTGGCCTGCCGTGACGGACGGGCTGATGCTGGTGAAGCGGCAATCATCCCTCAGGCGTGAGTTACACAACAACGCCCACTCGTTGCAGCACTATTGTCATTCTGGTTGACAGGCCTAAGGTGACAAATATATACCAATATATCAGTTGGCGGCCTCCTATTTGACGCCCACGTCTTTAAAGGAGCAGTCGATGCAACAGACTTGGCGCTGGTTCGGACCGAAAGATCTGGCTTCGGTCGACGACATGATGCAGGCGGGCGTCGAGGGCGTGGTCTCGGCGTTGCACCATGTGCCGACCGGCGATGTCTGGTCGCCGGAGGAGATTGCCGCAAGACAGGCATTGATCGGGCAGATGAAGGACGGGGCGCCGTCAACACTGCGGTGGGACGTGGTGGAAAGCCTGCCGGTGTCTGAGGACATCAGGAAACAAAAGGGCGCATGGCGCGACCATATTGCCAACTGGAAAACCAGCATGACCAACATCTCCAAGGCGGGAATTGAGGTGATTTGTTATAACTTCATGCCGGTGCTGGACTGGACCCGCACCGATCTGGCGTGGCGATTGCCCAATGGCGCCACCTGCATGCGGTTCGATTTTGTCGACTTCGCCGCCTTTGACATCCACATTCTGAAACGCCCCGGTGCAGCGAGCGAATTTCCTGATCACATCGTGGAGGCCGCAGAACGCCGGTTTGCAGGCATGAGCGATGCGGCCTGCAAAGCCTTGGCAAGCAATGTGGCCTTTGGTTTGCCGGGGGCGGCAGAAACGATGACGCTGGCCGATGTGCGCGCGCATCTTGCGGAATACGGCGCGATCTCGGCGGATACCCTGCGCGGGCATCTCATTGATTTTCTGGCCGAAGTCACTCCGCTGGCGCAGGAATTGGGGATGCGGCTTTGCTGTCATCCGGATGATCCGCCATTTCCGCTGCTGGGCCTGCCAAGGATCATGTCAACCGAAGCGGACTACCGGGCTGTGTTGGATGCCGTGGACCTTTCGGCCAATGGCGTGACATTCTGCACCGGCTCTTTCGGCGCGCGGGCTGACAACGATCTGCCCGCGATGATGCAGCGCCTTGGGTCGCGCGTGCACTTTTTGCACCTGCGCAACGTCCGCCGCGAAGGCAGCGATCTGCGCGACAGTTTTCATGAGGCAGAGCATCTTGGCGGCAACACAGATATGGTCGCTGTCATCGCGGCAATCCTTGCGGAAGAACGCCGCCGCCGGAC
>JANOER010000227.1:0-1674 GCA_031441285.1 Rhodobacterales bacterium | reverse complement strand
CCTGTCGCGATCAAGATGAAATTCAACGCCCTTCTGACCCGGCTGCGGCAGGGCCGTTTCCTGCAATCGCTCTTCAACCTCAAGGTCGAAGGCCAGCCCGATGTTCACGTCATCTGCCGTGGCGTCCAGCGCGACGTGGTCAAGGACATGCCGACGCATGTCGACTTCATGCGGGTCCATGACGAAAGCCGGATCGAGCTTTTCGTCCACGTGACCTTCATCAACCACGAAGCTTCCCCAGGCCTCAAGCGTGGCGGCACGCTCACCGTGGTCCGTCCCGAGGTTGAACTGGAAGTCACCGCCGGCGATATCCCCGATCATATCACGGTCGACCTGACCGGCAAGAAGATCGGCGACGTCATCCACATCGACGACGTCGTGCTGCCCGAAGGCGTCAAGCCGACGATCGCGCGGAACTTCGTGATCGCGAACGTCGCCGCCCCGGCCGGCCTTGCCGCCGTCGAGGAAGAGCCCGCCAGCGCCTGAGGCGTCCGGCAAAGCAGTATCGCGCGGGGGGCCTTCTGGCCCCCCGCTGCGTTTCATGGGGCGCAAACCCCCGATTTTTCGCAGAAAAATCGTGGCCCGGTCGGCAAAGCGCGGGCCGGTTGAGTCCCGCCGCCCCGCAAGCTATATCCACGCTGTCCGGGCCATCCGGGCAGAGGGGTCCGCATGAAGCTTTTCGTCGGTCTCGGCAACCCGGGTGCAAAATACGCCGGCAACCGGCACAACATCGGTTTCATGGCGCTGGACCGCATCGCCGCCGACCACGGCTTCTCTCCCTGGCGCAAGGCGTATCAGGGCCTCGTTTCCGAAGGCCGCCTCGGCACCGAAAAGGTCGCCCTTCTGAAACCGGAAACCTTCATGAACCTCTCCGGCCAGTCGGTGCAGGCCGCCCTCGCCTTCTGGAAACTGCCCCTCGCCGATGTCACCGTCTTTCATGACGAGCTTGACCTCGCCCCCGGCAAGATGCGGCTGAAGCAGGGCGGCGGCCATGCCGGGCACAACGGGCTCCGGTCGATCCACGGCCATCTGGGTGACGCCTATGCCCGCGTCCGCCTTGGCATCGGCCATCCCGGCCACAAGGATGCCGTCGCATCTTACGTCCTCCACGACTTCGCCAAGGCCGATCAGGACTGGCTGGAGGACCTCTTGCGCGGCATCTCCGAAGGTGCCGAGGCGCTGGCACAGGGCGACGGGCAGAAATTCATGAATGCCGTCTCCTTGCGCACCGCGCCGCCACGGTCTTCCACCGGCACCAAGGCAGAGCCATCGACGACGGGACCAGTGGCTTCCAACCCTGCCCGCCAATCCGGCCATAAGCCCGAACCGCTGCCAGACAGCCGCAGCCCGATGCAGAAACTTCTGGACCGCTTTCGCTAGCCACGACTGGCGAACGGGTCCGCCGGATAGCTGACCCCCACCAGATACAGCCCCTGCGGCGGGGCCACCGGCCCGCAGGCCGACCGATCCTTTGCCGCCAGCGCCGCGCCCACATCCGCCGCCGACCAGGCCCCCGCCCCCACCCGCTCCAGCGTGCCGACGATGGACCGCACCTGATTGTGCAGGAAGCTCCGCGCCGCCAGCTCGAACCGGTATTCGATGCCACCAGGATAGGGATGCTCGGTCACCTCGATCCGGTCCAGCGTCTTGACCGGACTTTTCGACTGGCAAAGG
>JANOER010000226.1:0-12565 GCA_031441285.1 Rhodobacterales bacterium | reverse complement strand
GGCGCGACCGATCAGGTCGCGCCACCGGTTGTTCGCCTTATTCCAGCGGACCCATCGGGGTCTGCGCGGCAACGGCGGCCTGGATCGTGGCCAGGTCCGGGTCAGAAACCAGACCGTAGGAGGCCAGCGGTCCGTCCGGTCCGGCCATGTCGTCGGACACGAAGAACTCGATGTATTCCTGCAGGCCGGGGATCACGCCGATATGGGCTTTCTTGACGTAGAAGAACAGCGGGCGCGAGACCGGGTAGTCTCCCGAGGCGATGCTTTCGGTCGAAGGAACGACGCCTGACATGGTGGCAACGCGCAGCTTGTTGGTGTTGTTCTGGTAGAACGACAGGCCAAACACGCCGATGGCGTTCTTGTCGGCATCAAGACGGGCCAGAGTTTCGGTATAGTCGCCGTCAATGTCGATCGACTTGCCGTCGGTGCGCAGCTTGATGCAGGCCTTCTTCGCGTTGGCTTCCTTTTCTTTGTCGTCCGCGCCTTCGGCGACAGCCTTGTAAAGGTCAAGCGCTCCGGCTTCCTTGCAGCCGGCTTCGATCACCTTGGTGTCGAAGACTTCGCGCGTGCCGTGCTTGGTGCCGGGAACGAAGGCAAGGATTGCCTGGGCAGGAAGGGCTGCGTCCACCTCGGACCAGTTGGCGCTGGTGTTGGCGACAAGCGCGCCGTCCTTGACAACCTGCGCGCCAAGCGCGTTGAACATGGCCAGCGGGGTGAGTGCGAATTCCGCGCCATCGACCGCCGAGGCAAACACGATGCCATCGTAGCCAAAGCGGACTTCCAGGATCTCGGTCACGCCGTTCGTGGCGCAAAGGTCGATGTCCGACTGCGAGATGCGCGAGGACGAGTTGGCGATGTCGACGGTGCTTTCGCCCACGCCTTCACACATCTTCTTGCGGCCGGCACCCGAGCCGCCGCCTTCCACGACCGGGGTCGGGAAGTCGAAGTTTTCGCCGAAGGCTTCGGCGACGATGGTGGCATAGGGCAGAACGGTCGACGAGCCGGTGACCTGGATCTGGTCGCGCGCCAGCGCGGGCAGGGCCGAGGCGGCCGCGAAGGCCAGCACCGAGGCGGTGATGTGGAAGGTTTTCATGTGAGCACTCCTGATATCGTTTGGCCGGCAAGGCCTGAAGCGGCTCTAGTCGTGTCGCGTGACGCTTATTTATCAACTTTGTAAAAACTGGGTGACAGTCCGGCCACGGAACGCCGTCTAGCGGGCAAGGTCTGCCAGGATCATCCGCGCGATGTTTTCGGCGATCATCATCGTGGGGGCGTTGGTATTGCCCGCAATGATCGACGGCATGATCGCGGCGTCGGCCACGCGCAGGCCGGATACCCCGCGCACCCGGCCTTCGGGGTCCACGACCGCGGCGGCATCGCTGCCCATGCGGCAGGTGCCGACGGGATGGTAGATCGTCTCGGCCCGGGCGCGGATGTCGGCGATCAGGTCAGCATCGGACTGAACACCGGCCCCCGGCAGCGTCTCGCGGGAGATGTAGCGGGCAAGGGCCGGGGCTTCGGTCACCCGTCGCGCAATCTTCAGCCCGGCAAGAAGCACGCCGGCATCCTCGGGGTGGGACAGGTAGTTCGCCTGGATACGGGCTGCCGCCATGGGATCGGCGCTGGCCAGGCTGATCCTGCCCCGGCTTTTCGGCAAAAGCGCGCAGACATGCAGCGTCAGCCCGTAGCCCCACGAGGTTTGCCTGCCGTGGTCATGCAGGTAGGCCGGAATGAAATGGAACTGCAGGTCCGGCCGGTCGAGGGCGGGGTCCGACCGGACAAACCCCCCGGCCTCGGCGATGTTCGAGGTCAGCTCGCCGTCGCGGCGTCTGGCATAGGCCCAGGCCGCCCGCAGCGCGCGGGGCAGAAAGGACGGGGCAATGCCGATCGCCTCGCGCCCGGTCAGCGCGGCCTGCACCGTGATGTCGAGGTGATCTGCAAGATTTGCGCCGACTTCGGCGGCGTCATGCAGGACGGGGATGCCGTGGCGGGCAAGGTCCGCGCCCGGCCCTACTCCGGACAGCATCAGCAGCTGCGGCGAGTTGACCGCCCCGCCGCAGAGGATGACCTCACCGCCCGCGTTCAGATGGATGTCCCGCCCGCGCAGCCGGACCCCCGTCGCGCGGTGGCCGCCAAAAAGCACGCGCGCGACCTGCGCGCCGGTCAGCACGTCAAGGTTCGCCCGGTGGCGGACCGGATCCAGAAAGGCGCGCGCGCTGGAATGGCGCTGGCCGTTCGCCTGGGTGACCTGGTAAAGCCCGAAGCCCTCTTGTCCCGCGCCGTTGAAATCGCGGTTTTCGGGAAACTGGCAGTCCACGCCCGCCGCCACGAAGGCCCGGCTTAGCGGATTGGCCTGCCGCAGGTCGCTGACGCTGAGCGGGCCTGCGGTGCCGTGATGCGCGTCCGACAGGGCGGTGTTGCCTTCAAGATCGGTGAAAAGGTCGCGCACCTGGGGCCAGTCCCAGTTCGGACCCGCCGCCGCCGCCCAGCCGGCATAGTCGGCCGGATGCCCGCGCATGTAGATCATCGCGTTGATGGCACTTGACCCGCCAAGCACCCGCCCGCGCGGCCAGTACAGCCGGCGGTTCGCAAGCAAGGGCTCGGGTTCGGTGGCGTAGGCCCAGTTCAGCCGCCGCGACCGCGCCAGAAGGGCAAGGCCCAGGGGCATGTGGATCAAGGGGTTGCGGTCCTTCGGTCCAGCCTCGATCAGGCAGACCCGGCGGGCGGGATCGGCCGACAGCCGGTTCGCCAGCACACATCCGGCCGAGCCCGCGCCCACGATGATGATGTCATACACGCCGCTAACCCAGCACGCGCTTGAAAAGAGCGATCAACCGCATCACCCGCGGCCCGTAGGGCGGAAACAGCAGCGGCAAGGGGATGAAGCGGTTGCGCAAGATCGCGCGGTCGTGGCTGAAGGCCCGGAAGCCGTGCACGCCATGCCCCGCCCCGATGCCCGAAGTGTTGACCCCGCCGAAAGGCAGGCCGGAATGGCTGAACTGGGTCATCGTAAGGTTGACCCCGACCCCGCCCGAGGTGGTGTTGTCGATGATCCGCGCGATCCGGGTCCGGTCGCGGTCGAAGACGTAGAGTGACAGCGGCTTGTCGCGGGCGTTGATCCGGTCAATCACCTGGCCAAGGTCGTCATACGGAATGACCGGAAGGATCGGGCCGAAGATCTCTGCCTGATCCAGACGCATTTCGGGGGTCAGCGCCTCGATCAGCATCGGCCCGCGCGCCCGGCCTTCCGCGCCATGGTCAAGGATCGCGCGCGCGCCCCTGGCCTGGGCATCCTCGACCATGTCAGTCAGGCGCGTGGCATGGGTGTCGGTGACGATCCGGGTCAGATGCGGGCTGGCCGGCCCGGTTCCGAAGGCGCGGATGATCCGGGCGCGAAGGATGCCAAGGAAGCGGTCCTTGACCGAGGCATGGACAAAGAGGTGGTCAGGGGAAATGCAGACCTGGCCGGCATTCAGGAACTTGCCGAAAGTGATCCAGTTGGCCGCGCTTTCAAGATCGGCATCGGGACCGACGATCACCGGCGACTTGCCCCCAAGTTCCAGCGTGACCGAGGTCAAGTGCCTTGCCGCCGCTGCCATCACGATCCGGCCCACAGTCGGGCTGCCGGTGAAGAAGATGTGGTCGAAGGGCAGGGCCAGAAGCGCCTCGGCCACCGTCTTGTCGCCTTCCATGACGGTGACTAGGTCGGGCGGAAACGTCGCGGCCAGCAGCCGCGCGATCAGCGCACTGGTAACCGGGGTCATCTCGGACGGTTTCAGGATCGCCGAGTTGCCGGCAGCAAGGCAGGACACCAACGGCCCAAGCGCCAGCGCGAACGGCAGGTTCCAGGGTGCGATGATCAGGCAGACACCGCGCGCCTGCGGCACGATCCGCGCCGAGGCACCGAAGCTGGACAGGGTCGGCCCGACCCGGCGCGGCGCCATCCAGCGGCGCAGATGCCGGCGGGCGTGGTGGATTTCCTCCAGAACAGTCAGATAGTCGATCAGGATCGTCTCGGCCTCGGGGCGGCCAAGGTCCTGTCGCAACGCCTCGACCAGATCGCCTTCGTGCCGTCTGATCGCATCGGCAAGCCGGGCCAGCGCCGCGCGCCGTTCGCGCAGGCCAAAACCCGAGCGCCGCGCGGCGCTGGCCGCCTTCTGCGCTGCAAAGGCCGTGGCGATGGAGTCAGGCGGGAAAGGGTGTGTCATCGCGCGCTTCGCGGCAAGGCGCGCGCTGGCCGGCGTCGGAACTGGGAAGGCGGCTGGGTCATCGGGGCTCTTTCGTGATTGGTCCAGTCTATCCGATCTGCCTTTCCTGCCCAGACCGACGCCACGTCATTCTGGGCAGTTTGCAGGGAAATTGACACTTGGCTGTGATGCAGCGGTTGTAGGGTTCTTGCGACTTTCTGGATCGACCTGGGAAATATCCATGACCGACACGTCGCTTCATGCCGCAGACCGCCCGACTTCGGAGTATTCCAGCCAGGAAAGCCCGGCGGTTGCGCGGTTTACCTATTCGCACTCCGGGCAAAGCCGGTTCCGTCGCGGCCTGATCCGCACGGTTGAGCGGCTGAGCGGGCGCGAATCGCTGCAAAAGCTGTATCAGGACTGGGCGCGGCACGGGCGCCGCGACGGCGAGACGGTGTTTGATGCCGCGTTGCGGCTGCTGGACGTGCGGGTTGATCTGGCCGGTGCGACCGACCTTGCCAAGATCCCGACAAAGGGCGGTCTTCTGATCGTGGCGAACCACCCCTTCGGCATCCTCGACGGGCTTGCGATGGGCCAGCTTGCCATGCGGTTGCGCGGCAACGGGCAGATCCTGACCAACAGCCTTCTCTGCCAGGTGCCGGAAATCGCTCCGCACCTGTTGCCGGTCGATTTCTCGGGCACGCCAGAGGCCCGGCGCCTGACCAGCGCCACCCGCCGCCGCGCTGTCGAACTTTTGTCCGAAGGCCAGGTGGTGGTGATGTTCCCTGCAGGGGGCATCTCGACGGCAAACTCGCCGGTTGTCGGGCGCGCCTGCGACGCCGAATGGCATCCCTTCACGGGACGGCTGGCGGCGATCCCCGGCGTGACGACGCTGCCGGTGCATTTCTCGGGTCAGAATTCGCGGCTGTTCCAGATTGCAAGCCACGTGTCCTATCCGCTGCGCGTCGCGCTGATCTTTCACGAGACCCGCCGTCAGATGGGCCGGTCAATGACCCTGACGCTTGGCGCGCCGATGACCGCAACCGAGCTTGATCAGGTGCCGCGGACCGAAGTCGCAAGCGTCTTGCGGCGCAGGACGATGGCCCTTTCAGCGACACCGCTCCGCGATCCTGACGAGGTCTACCTCTGGCCCAAGCATGTGAAGTGGTAGCAGTCGACGGAGTCAGCCTGCGCTTGTAACGGCACTTTGGGCGATGATGGGCGACTGGCTGACCGGGACGACAGCCGGGCAGGCGAGTTCAAGATCATTGGCCCAGATGATTTCCTCTTCGGCAAAGCGCAGCGCAAAGAGCCGGATATCGGACCGCCGCTCTTGCAAGATAAACTCATCGTCAGTCAGCCGCGCCGCCGGAATTGCCGCGACGTCCCGACCGAAAAGAACCTGCGCCCGCCAGTCACGGATGACCACAGGTTGACCGGGGCCGACCAGCAGATCGGCCGCCGGACGGTCATGGCCAAGTGTCGAGGCCCTGATGCGGACAAGATCGACGCTGCCGGTTTGAGTAACCGACACCGCCAGAATCCGTCTTGCGCCCGAGCGGGTAACGACCCTGTCGCCCGGTTCGAGGAATTCGATGGGAAGAACCCCTTCCAGCGTCCGAACCAGGGTTCCGCCAGCCACGCCGGTAGCCGGGCGCATATCGGCCGCAAGGGTCGCGGCGGCATTTCCCGTTGATACTTCCATCACAAGACCTTGCTGCGTCATTTCCCGAGCTGGAGCGTCTCAGGGCATTGTGACCTTGCTTCGGGCGACCGGCGTTGTTTTCGGGGCAGTTGTGGCTTGATCGCGCGGCATCTGTGGCAGGAAAGAGGCAAGTCGATTGCCTCTCGCGCGCTTGGGTGGGCTTTGCTAGAAGGCTTCAGGCCAAGGCCCGGGCGGGTGTGGCGAAACTGGCAGACGCACCGGATTTAGGTTCCGGCGCCGCAAGGCATGGGGGTTCAAGTCCCTTCACCCGCACCATTTTTAGACAGTTGAGCAGGTCTCGGTTTGGCACTTCGCAACTGATGCCCGATCCACACGGACGGCCGCCTGAAGGTATTGCCATCAACCATTGTACACCCTGCTGCCGACAGGCTGTGGCCAAGCAACAGGGTCGGCCTCCGGTACTTCGCAAGCGGCTTAGAAACAGGAAAGACCGCGCCGGGAGTCCCTGGCGCGGCCCTTTATTGTATGCCTGACAGGGCCTTAGTCGTCGTTCGCGGCAGCGCCGACTTCGTCGAAAAGCTCGGCAATCTCGAACTCGGCCTGGGCTTCCGCTTCGGCGGCAAGATCCTGGATCGACTTGCCGGACGCTTGCAGTTCGGCCTCTTCGACCGACCGGGCGACGTTCAGCTTGATCTTCACCGCGACTTCCGGGTGAAGTTGAACCGAAACGGTGTGAACGCCGAGGTCCTTGATCGGCTTGTCGAGCACGATTTGGCCACGGTTGACGGTGAAGCCTGCGTCCGTCGCGGCATCAGCCGCATCACGCGGCGTGACGGAGCCGTAGAGGGCGCCAGCATCGGAGGCCGAGCGGATCACCACGAAGACCTGACCGTCCAGCTTGGAGCCGACCGATTCGGCTTCCTTGCGGGTTTCCAGGTTGGTGGTTTCCAGCTGGGCTTTT
Source organism: Rhodobacterales bacterium (assembly GCA_031441285.1). Taxonomy (GTDB): domain Bacteria; phylum Pseudomonadota; class Alphaproteobacteria; order Rhodobacterales; family Rhodobacteraceae; genus Tabrizicola. The sequence goes on along the minus strand of JANOER010000226.1, from coordinate 5,751 downwards.
TTCACTTCGAACGACTTGATGTTGGCGTCGTTCGCGCGCAATGCCTTGCCCTGCGGCAGAAGGTAGTTGCGGGCGTAGCCGTCCTTGACCTTGACGACCTCGCCCATCTGGCCAAGCTTGGCCACGCGTTCCAGAAGGATCACTTGCATGTCGTGTGCTCCTTATTTCACGGCATAGGGGAGAAGGGCGAGGAAGCGGGCACGCTTGATGGCCGTGGCCAGTTCGCGCTGCTTCTTGGCCGAGACCGCGGTGATGCGGGACGGCACGATCTTGCCACGCTCAGAGATGTAGCGCTGCAGCAGACGCGTGTCCTTGTAATCGATCGCCGGAGCATTGTCGCCCGAGAAGGGGCAAACCTTGCGGCGGCGGAAAAACGGTTTGTTCGCCATGATGTATGTCCTTTCCTGGGATCAACGACGCGGAGCGCCGAACGACGGGCGCTCGCCACGGTCCGGACGGTCGCCGCCAAAGCTTGGCCGCTCACGACGCTCGCCGCCGAAACCACCACGATCGCCGCGGTCGCCACGATCTTCGCGCTCGTCACGCTTTTGCATTTGCACCGAAACGCCTTCGACATGCTTTTCGACCTTGATGGTCAGCACGCGCATCACGTCTTCATGCAGCCCCATCAGGCGTTCCATTTCCTGAATGGCGGCAGCAGGCGCGTCCGTTTTCAGAAAGGCATAGTGGCCCTTGCGGTTCTTGTTGATCTTGTAGGCCATCGTCTTGACGCCCCAGTATTCGTTTTCAACGACTTTGCCGCCGTTGTCCGAAAGGACGGTCGAGAAATGTTCGATAAGGCCTTCGGCTTGCGTGTTGGACAGGTCCTGACGCGAGATAAAGACATGCTCGTAAAGAGGCATGTGGTCTTCCTTCGTTTCGGGGCGGCTTCAACGGACGGGCAAAACCCTTTTCCGCAGCCCGTCCACGAGAGGCATCGCCGGTTCATGGATAAGCGGAAAGGATGCGGCTTTATACAGAGGTTTGCCTTGCGCGCAAGGGGAATGGGCGCTGGGGTCCGCCGTCGTGCGGATCCACAATTTTTCGGCGAAAAATTTTGGATGGTGTGGCGTGGGGCAGGTGTGGGTCGTCTGGCGATTGCGTGCGCGCATCGGGCGCGGTATCCCGGACGGCAACGCAAGGGGGAAACCATGAGCCGCGCATTCGTCTTTCCGGGGCAGGGCGCCCAGACCATCGGCATGGGGCGGGCACTTGCCGAGGCCTATCCGGCCGCGCGGGCGGTTTTCGACGAAGTGGACTCGGCGCTGGGCGAGAAGCTTTCGGCACTGATCTGGGAGGGAGACAGCGCGACGCTGACCCTGACCGAAAATGCGCAGCCCGCGCTGATGGCGACGTCCATTGCGGCGCTGCGGGCGCTGGAGGCCGAGGGTCTGGGGCTGGAGCACGCAAGCTTTGTCGCTGGACATTCGCTGGGCGAATATTCGGCGCTGTGTGCCGCGGGCTCGCTGAGCCTGTCGGACACGGCGCGGCTGCTGCGCATCCGCGGACGCGCGATGCAGGAGGCGGTGCCCGTGGGCGTGGGCGCAATGGCGGCACTTCTGGGTCTGGATTTCGAGGCGGCAACCGCTGTTGCCGCCGAAGCCGCTCAGGGTGAGGTTTGTCAGGCCGCGAATGACAATGACCCGGCGCAGGTCGTGGTGTCCGGACACAAGGCCGCGGTGGAGCGGGCGCTGGAGATCGCCAAGACCAAAGGCGCCAAGCGGGCGTTGCTTTTGCCGGTGTCGGCGCCGTTTCACTGTGCGCTGATGCAGCCGGCGGCGCATGTGATGGCCGAAGCCTTGGCTGCGGTCCCGATCGCAAAGCCGCGCGTTCCGGTTGTGGTGAACGTCCGGGCCGAGGCGGTGATGGAGCCAGACCGGATCCTCGACCTCCTGATCGCTCAGGTGACCGGGCCGGTCCGCTGGCGCGAGTCCGTCCTCTGGATGGAAAGGGCGGGCGTCACCGAGTTCTGGGAGATCGGTGCGGGCAGGGCGCTGTCTGGAATGATCAAGCGGACGGCGGTTGGGGCCACGACCCGCGCCATCGGAATTCCGGACGACATCGCGGCGCTGAAAGCCTGAGAACAACGCCTGAAAGGACATCGCATGTTTGATTTGACCGGCAAGACCGCACTGGTGACGGGCGCATCTGGCGGCATCGGAGCGGATATCGCCCGGGTACTGCATGGCGCGGGTGCGACCGTGGGGCTGTCCGGCACCCGAACCGAGCCGCTGGAGTCGCTTGCCGCCGACCTTGGCAGCCGCGCGCATGTCCTGCCGTGCAACCTGTCGGACGCAGACGCGGTCGAAGGGCTGGTCAAGCGCGCGGCCGAGGCGATGGGGTCGGTCGACATTCTGGTGAACAACGCCGGGATCACCCGGGACGGGCTTGCCATGCGGATGTCGGACGCGGACTGGCAGTCAGTGATCGACGTGAACCTGACGGCGACATTCCGCCTGTGCCGTGCCGCAATCCGGGGAATGATGAAGGCGCGCTGGGGTCGGATCGTGAATATCTCGTCGGTCGTGGGCACTACGGGCAACGGGGGCCAGGTGAACTATGCCGCGTCGAAGGCCGGGATGGTGGGGCTGTCGAAATCGCTTGCTGCTGAAGTGGCGAGCCGGGGGATCACGGTGAACTGCGTGGCCCCCGGATTCATCGAGACTGCGATGACAGACAAGCTGAACGAAGCGCAGCGCGCCGGGATCCTGACAGCGGTCCCCGCAGGCCGGATGGGCAAGCCCGACGAGATTGCCGCTGCGGTCCTGTACCTTGCATCGCTGGAAGCCGGCTATGTGACCGGAGCCACGCTGCATGTGAACGGCGGAATGGCGATGATCTGACCTGAGGGCGGTCGTCAGGGGAAAGGGTTTGCCATACCGCCTGACCCTTGCTATAGGCGCGCAGGATTTCGCCGGGGTTCTTGCTCTGGCAGGCAAGGCCCGGTAAGCCGGGTAGAACGGGTAAGGCCGGGAAAACCCCTGCCAAGATAGAGGAACGGACATGAGCGACATCGCGGACCGCGTTAAGAAGATCGTCGTCGAGCATCTGGGCGTCGAAGAAGACAAGGTGATCGAATCCGCTTCGTTCATCGACGACCTCGGCGCGGATTCGCTCGATACCGTCGAGCTGGTCATGGCATTCGAGGAAGAGTTCGGGATCGAGATCCCCGATGACGCCGCCGAAACGATCCAGACCTTCGGCGATGCGGTGAAGTTCATCTCGGAAGCCGCCTGAAGCAGCAATCCTTCGGGACGTCGAAGGCACCCTTCGGGGTGCCTTTTGCGTTTCGGACACGCAACGCGCCCTGACGGCGGTGCAGGCGCAACAGTCCGAACCCGCCCAGATTCGGGGCGCGAGGTTGCGTGGCCGGGGGGGCGCGTGTATCACCCGGAAAAGCCTTGTCCTTGGGAGAGAGCAGCATGCGGCGTGTCGTGGTCACGGGTCTGGGAATGGTCACGCCGCTGGCGTCCGGGGTCGAAGCGACCTGGAGCCGGCTTCTGGCCGGCCAGTCGGGCGCGGGGACGATCACCCGGTTTGATCCTGTCAACGTCGTGACGCAATATGCCTGCGAGATCCCCCGCGGCGACGGCAGCGACGGCACCTTCAATCCCGACAACTGGATGGAGCCGAAGGACCAGCGCAAGGTCGACGATTTCATCATTTACGGCATGGCCGCAGCGGTGCAGGCGGTTCGCGATGCCGGGTGGGACAATATCCCGGAAGAGGAAAAGCTGCGGACCGGGGTGATGATCGGGTCCGGGATCGGGGGCCTCACCTCGATCGCCGAGACGGCGGTCCTGATCAAGGAAAAGGGGCCGAAGCGGGTATCGCCGTTCTTTATCCCAGGCGCCTTGATCAACCTTATCTCGGGGCAGGTGTCGATCCGGTTCGGCTTCAAGGGACCGAACCATGCGGTGGTCACGGCCTGTTCGACCGGCGCGCATGCGATTGGCGATGCGGCGCGTCTGATCATGTGGGGCGATGCCGACGTGATGGTGGCGGGTGGCGCGGAAAGCCCGATTTCGGAAATCGGGATCGCGGGGTTCAATGCCTGCAAGGCGCTGTCGACCAAGCGCGCAGATGACCCGACCAAGGCCAGCCGCCCCTATGACGCCGACCGCGACGGGTTCGTGATGGGCGAGGGTGCGGGGGTGGTGGTGCTGGAGGAATACGAGCACGCATTGGCCCGTGGCGCGAAGATCTATGCCGAGGTGCTGGGCTATGGTCTATCGGGCGACGCCTACCACATCACCGCGCCCAGCGAGGACGGTGACGGCGGCTATCGCAGCATGGCGGCGGCGCTGAAGCGGGCCGGGCTGGTGCCGTCGGACGTTCACTACATCAACGCGCATGGCACCAGTACCATGGCCGATACGATCGAACTGGGCGCTGTGGAGCGGCTGATGGGCGATGCGGCGGCCGGGGCGACGATGTCCTCGACAAAATCGTCGATCGGGCACTTGCTGGGGGCAGCGGGCGCGGTGGAAGCGATCTTCTGCATTCTGGCGCTGCGCGACCAGATTGCCCCTCCGACGATCAACCTTGAGACCCCTGCGGTCGCACCGAAACTGGATCTTGCGCCGTTGAAGGCGGTGAAGCGCCAGATCGACGTGGCGCTGTCGAACAGCTTTGGCTTTGGCGGCACCAATGCAAGTCTGGTCATCGGCAAGGTGCGCTGAGCATGTGGCGGGGCATCGCCTCGAATGCGCTGACGCTGTTCATCGTGATCCTGATCGCATTGGCGGCGGTGGTCGGGTGGGGGCGGAACGAGTTCCTTAAAGCCGGGCCGCTGACCGAACCGGTCTGCCTGCAGATCGAACGCGGCGCCTCTCTCAGCGCGGTGAGCCGAAATCTGGAGGAGCGCGGTGCCATCACCGATGCGCGGATCTTCCGGATTGGCGCGGACTATTCCGATCGTGCCGAGGCGTTGAAATTCGGCAGCTACATGGTGCCGGCGGGTGCCAGCATGGCCGATGTGCTGGACGCGATCTCGACCAGCGGGCGGTCGACTTGCGGACGGGATCTGAACTTCCGGATCGGGGTCACGAAAACGGATATCGTCCTGAGCGAGCTTGACCTTGCCACGAACGACTATGTCGAGGTGGCTCGTTTCGAGGCCGGTGCCGAGACCTTGCCGCCGGAATATCTGGACGTTGCCGATGATCCGGCGCTGGTCTTCCGGGTGACGGTTGCTGAAGGCGTGACCAGCTGGCAGATCGTGGAGTCGCTGAAGCTGGCGGATTTCCTGAGCGGCGCACTGGAGACAGTGCCGCCCGAAGGCAGTCTGGCCCCGGGTGGCTATGAACCCCCGCGTGGCACCGAACGCGGGACGCTGATCGCCGAGATGAGCGAACGGCAGGCGGTGATCCTGGCCGAGGCCTGGGCCGGGCGGGCCGAGGGGCTGCCCTATGATTCACCGGAAGAGGCGCTGGTCATGGCCTCGATCATCGAAAAGGAAACCGGCATTCCCGAAGAACGGGGCCAGGTGGCAAGCGTGTTCTTCAACCGGCTGCAACAGGGCATGCGGCTGCAAACTGATCCGACGGTGATCTATGGTATCACCAAGGGCGAAGGTGTGCTGGGTCGGGGTCTGCGGCAAAGCGAGCTGCGCCGCGAGACGCCGTGGAATACCTATGTCATCGACGGCCTTCCTCCGACCCCGATTGCCAATCCGGCCCATGCATGGACAGTGGATCTGCACCATGAAAATCATCATTTACGAACATTCATTGAAACAGATGAGGCAAA
>JANOER010000225.1:0-2237 GCA_031441285.1 Rhodobacterales bacterium | reverse complement strand
TGGCGGTCTTGGCCGGCATGTCAAGGCGCTTGGCCCGGTCGAGGACCTGCCCTGGATGAAGGGCCAGACCCGCCTGACCTTCGCTCGTGTCGGCGTGATCGACCCCGTGTCGCTGGCCGATTACCGCGCGCATGGCGGCATGGCGGGCCTTGAGCGCGCCCGGGGCATGACCCCTGCCGGGATTGTTGCCGAAGTCACCGAAAGCGGCCTGCGCGGCCGCGGCGGAGCGGGATTTCCCACCGGCATCAAGTGGAAGACCGTCAGCGAGGCGAAGGCCGACCGCAAGTACATCGTCTGCAACGCCGATGAGGGCGACAGCGCCACCTTCGCCGACCGGATGCTGATGGAGGGAGACCCCTTCACGCTGATCGAAGGCATGGCGATCGCGGGCCTTGCCTGCGGGGCGGCCAAGGGGTTTGTGTACATCCGTTCGGAATACCCGGTGGCAATCCGGGTGATGCAGGATGCCGTCCGCATCGCCCGCGAAGACGGCTTGCTTGACACGCGTTTCGACATCGAGATCCGCGTCGGTGCCGGGGCCTATGTCTGCGGCGAGGAAACCTCGCTGCTGAACTCGCTTGAAGGCAAGCGCGGCGTGGTGCGGGCCAAGCCGCCTCTGCCGGCGCTGGAAGGCTTCATGGGCAAGCCGACCGTGGTCAACAACGTGATCTCGCTGGCCTCGGTCCCGGTGATCCTTGCCAGGGGGGCGGCGCATTACAAGGACTTCGGTCTTGGCCGGTCGCGCGGGACGATCCCGTTGCAGATCGCCGGAAACGTGCGCTTCGGCGGGCTTTACGAGACCGCATTTGGCCTGACACTTGGCCGGATCGTTGATGATATTGCCGGCGGCACGGCCAGCGGCCGCCCGGTCAAGGCGGTGCAGGTCGGTGGGCCTCTGGGCGCTTACCACCCCCGGTCGCAGTTCGACACGCCCTTCGGTTATGAAGAATTCGCCGGCAAGGACGGGCTGATCGGCCACGCCGGTCTGACGGTGTTCGACGACGGTGCCGACATGCTGAAGCAGGCGCGCTTCGCGATGGAGTTCTGCGCCATCGAAAGCTGCGGCAAATGCACCCCCTGCCGCATCGGTGCGGTGCGAGGAACCGAAACCATCGACCGCATCGCCAAGGGTGACACCGCGGCGATCCCGCTGCTGACCGATCTGTGCAACACGATGAAATCGGGCTCGCTTTGCGCCCTTGGCGGGTTCACCCCTTATCCGGTGATGTCTGCCCTCACCCATTTCCCCGATGACTTCGCCCGTGCGAAAGAGGCTGCCGAATGAAAGACTTCATCATCCCGGATCGCGATTTCGGCACTCCTGCCGCCAAAAGCAAACAGATGGTCACATTGACCATCGACGGCTTTGATGTGACCGTGCCGGAAGGCACCAGCATCATGCGCGCGGCGGCCGAGGCGGGGATTTCCGTCCCCAAGCTTTGCGCCACCGACAGCGTTGAGGCGTTCGGCTCGTGCCGTCTGTGTCTGGTCGAGATCGAGGGCCGCAACGGCACCCCGGCCTCTTGCACCACGCCGGTTGCCCCCGGCCTGAAGGTTCACACCCAGAATGCCAAGCTCAAGCAGCTGCGGCGCGGGGTGATGGAGCTTTACATCTCGGACCACCCGCTGGATTGCCTGACTTGCAGCGCCAACGGCGATTGCGAGCTGCAGGACATGGCCGGCGCAGTCGGCCTGCGCGACGTGCGGTATGACGCCGTGGACACCCATTTCAAGGTGAAGAACACCAGCGGCGAGGCGAACCCGCTGTATATCCCGCGCGACGACAGCAACCCCTATTTCTCGTACGATCCGCAGAAATGTATCGTCTGCAGCCGCTGCGTGCGGGCCTGCGAGGAGGTGCAAGGCACCTTCGCGCTGACGATTGAAGGCCGGGGCTTCGACAGCCGCGTGTCCTTCGGCGCCAAGACCGACGATGCGCTTGCGTCGGATTGCGTCAGCTGCGGGGCCTGCGTGCAGGCCTGCCCGACCGCGACCCTGCAGGAAAAGTCGATCATCGAGATCGGCACGCCCTCGCATTCGGTGATCACCACCTGCGCGTATTGCGGCGTCGGGTGCAGCTTCAAGGCCGAGATGCGCGGCGATGAGCTGGTCCGCATGACCCCCTACAAGCACGGCAAGGCCAACCGGGGGCACAGCTGCGTCAAGGGCCGTTTCGCCTATGGCTATGCGTCGCACAAGGACCGCATCCTGAACCCGCTGATCCGCGAGAACATCAA
>JANOER010000224.1:0-8125 GCA_031441285.1 Rhodobacterales bacterium | reverse complement strand
CGGACGAAACCGGCGGGATGGGCAGACATGCCCATCCTATCCTTGCGACAATCGGCGCAGGTCGTCGCGGATCCGGGTCGACATGAAATCGGTGAAAAGCTGCACTTTCGGGTCTTTGAGCCGGCGGTGCTGGCTAAGCGTCGAAAGCTGCACGGAAAGCGGCGGGGACGCACTTGCCACCGGCACCAGCGCGCCCGAACGCAAGTGGTCGGCCACTTCGAACGCGGGCTTCATCACGATTCCCCGGCCATCCAGAGCCCAGCCGACAAGAACGTCTCCGTCGTCAGATTCGTAGGGGCCAGTGACTTCGAACTTTCGCGGACCTTCGGCGGTCAGAAGGGTCCACTGGAATTCCTTCGCGCCGGGAAAACGCAGATTGAGGCAGTCGTGCCGGTCACTGACCAGTGCCGCGCCGTCAGCCGGCATCCCCCGCCGGGCGATGTAGGCAGGGGCCGCACACAACACGCGCGGGCAGTCGGCAATGGTGCGGACCTTCAGCGTCGAATCCTCGAGAAGCCCAAGGTGGAACGCCACGTCGATGCCTTCGGCCACGACATCGATGCCCCGGTCCGACAGCCGCAGCCGCACGTCGATCTGCGGGTAAAGATCCTTGAAGGCGGGCACGCGGGGCGCGATCAGGCGGCGGCCGATCCCAAGCGGCGCCGCAACGAAGATCGTGCCGCGAGGGTTCTGCGTCACGTCCATCACGGCGGCTTCGGCGTCGTCGATCGACTCCAGCACGCGGCGCGCGCCGTCATAGAAGATGCGGCCGTTTTCGGTGGGTTGCAGCGACCGGGTGGTGCGGCTGAACAGCCGGACGCCCAGATGCTTTTCAAGGTCCGAAATCCGGGCCGAAGCGACAGCGGGTGACGTGCGCTGGTCGCGCGCAGCGGCGGACATGCTGCCAAGCTCGTAGACCCTGACGAACATGCGGATATTGTTTACATAGGACATCGCGGCCCATTCTTCGGCAGCGCTTGAAAGTGATGCGGCCTTTCACTGGATTAACAGAAAGGTCCGGCGCGGTATAGCATTTCGCAAACCTCGGGAGGTATGGCGATGATCGATCTGGTTCTGGTGCTGGAATGGACAGAGATCGCGGTGCGCTGGCTGCATGTCATCACCGCCATCGCCTGGATCGGATCCAGCTTCTACTTCATCGCCCTTGATCTGGGCCTGCACCGCGACCGCAACCTTGCCAGCGGCGCGGACGGCGAGGAATGGCAGGTCCACGGCGGCGGGTTCTACCATGTGCAGAAATACCTGGTGGCCCCGGATGCGATGCCCGACCACCTGGTCTGGTTCAAATGGGAAAGCTATGCGACCTGGCTGTCGGGCGCGGCGCTGCTGGTGCTGGTCTACTATCTTGGGGCCGAGCTGTTCCTGATCGACCCGACGGTGATGGACCTGACCACCTTGCAGGCCGTGGCGATCTCGGTGGCATCGCTGGCCTTTGGCTGGGTGGCCTACACCTCGCTGTGCCGGGTCCTTGTGAACGCGAACCAGACCGGGCTGATGCTGGCGCTGTTCGGGGTGCTGGTGGCGATGTCCTGGTTTTATGCGCAGGTGTTCAGCGGCCGGGCGGCCCTGCTGCATCTGGGCGCGTTCACCGCCACGATCATGAGCGCGAACGTCTTCTTCATCATCATGCCGAACCAGCGGATCGTTGTTGGCGACCTGAAGGCAGGCCGCAAGCCCGACCCCAAGTATGGCAAGATCGCCAAGCAGCGCAGCACCCACAACAACTACCTGACCCTGCCGGTGATCTTCCTGATGCTGTCGAACCATTACCCGCTGGTCTTTGCGACCGACTGGAACTGGGTGATCGCCAGCCTGGTGTTCCTGATGGGGGTCACGATCCGGCACTGGTTCAACACCCGCCATGCGCGCAAGGGCAGTCCCTGGTGGACCTGGGGGGTGACGGCGGCGTTGTTCGTGGTGATCGCCTGGCTTTCCACCGCGCCGATGCGGGTCGTCGAGGAAGAGGCGGCCCTGCACGGTGCGGCGCTGACCTATGCCAGCGCCCCAGGCTTCGAAGATGTGGTCGGCATTGTGCAGGGCCGCTGCAGCATGTGCCACGCGGCGGAACCGGGCTGGGAGGGCATTCACTGGCCGCCAAAGGGCGTCGTGCTGGAGACCGAAGCCCAGATCGCCCGCGAGGCGAAGCGGATCTACCTGCAATCCGGCGTCAGCCATGCGATGCCGCCGGGTAACCTGAGCTATATGGAACCCGAGGAGCGCGCAGCAATCGTGCGCTGGTTCCGAGAGCTTGACGCGGACGATCCGGTTTGAAGGAGACAAAACTCTTCGAAGAGTTTTGCAAATTCCTTCGAAGGAATTTGGGTCAGCCTTCGCTGCGACCGGCGCTCTCGCGGTCCTTGTCGAAATGCCTCATGCCGGCGAACTTTGGCAACCAGCCTTCGCGGCGGACAGTCCAGAGCTCATAGGCAGGGTGGAACTGGTTGGGGGCGTCCAGCGCGCCCAGGTTGATGCCGATCTCGTCGCCGATGTGGGCAAAGACTGGCGAGCCGCAGGTCGGGCAGAAGCTGCGGTCCCGGTAGCTGCGAACTTCGCCCTCGATGGTAACGGCGGTCTCGGGAAAGATGGCCGACGCATGAAACAGCGCGCCATGGTTCTTGCGGCAGTCAAGGCAGTGGCAGATGCCGACCCGGTAGGGTTGACCGGTTGCGGTGATCCGGACCGCGCCGCAAAGGCAGCCTCCGCTGACCTGTTCCATCCCGACCCCTCTGTCAGTCCCCCAGCTTGGCATGCACCTCTTGCAGATCGACCGGGCCCTTCGGCATTTTGTTCGCCGGATTGTCGAAGTCATAGCGGAAAAGCTGGAAGTCGCGCTTGTAGATTTCCCACATGAGATGCATCGACAGGTCGTCGAAGTAATCCTCGACCGGATGCGCGCGCTTCGGCCCGTGGCCTTCGCTTTCGTTGAATCGGGGGATCGTGGCCAGGTCGATCGGGTGTCTGGGCTGGATATGGTCAAGCACGACCTGCATGCCGGGATTGAAATCCTCGGTGAAGAAGATGTGGTTGTAGCGTCCGCCGTTGACGATCAGGGTCGAGACATGCCCGGACATGGCCGACCAGTGGATGTCGGGTTCCATCGGCTTTTTCCAGCGGATGCTGTCGCGGGCGAAAAGCAGGAACCGCCGGAAGCTGGCGATCTGGTCGAACTCCTGCTTGCCGTCGTCGCCGCCCACCTCGATCCCGTATTTCTGCACCAGAAGCGGCACCAGGTTGCCCCGGTAGCGTTGGCCGTTCCTCTGGATGCCGCAGATCTTGTCGAAGAACGACGACAGGATGCGGGTGTAGGGATTGCGGACGCAGGTAAAGGCATAGACCTCGCGGCCACGGACCGCGCGTTCGATCATGGGCTGGCTGTGATCCAGCGCCCATTTGTGCAACCCTTGCTTGGCGTCATGGATGTCGCCGTCGAAGAACCGGCCCTGGTCGGCATAGAACATGATCTGGCCGATGGTCGAACAGGCACATTTCGGCACCACCCGGTAGACGACGCTTTCGCTTTCCGTCATCCAGGTTCCTGGGAATCCCATGTTTCAAGCCTCTTGCACAACCAGATCTCGCAAAATCGACGTAATACTGCGATTGTCGCAATCAAGCAGACATATTCGGGCTTTTCAAGGAAGTGCGCTGCGGTCTACGGAATTGATCATGACTTGCAACCCCCGGACGCACGCCTGATGACGCAGATTGCCTATCTTCTTCTGTGCCACAAGGATCCCGAGGAGATCATCACCCGGGCAACGCATCTGACGGCCGCCGGGGACTGTGTCGCGATCCATTTCGACGCACGCTCAGCGCCTGTGGACTACCAGCGGATTCGCGCCGCGCTGTCCGGCAACCCAGCGATCGCCTTCACCCGGCGGCGCGTGAGGTGCGGCTGGGGGGAATGGAGCCTTGTCGCGGCAACGCTTGAGGCCGCCCGTGCCGCCGTCACCGCCTTTCCCGGCGCGACGCATTTCTATCTGCTGTCGGGCGACTGCATGCCGATCAAGACGGCCGAACATATCCGCGCCTGGCTGGACCGCGAAGATGCCGATTTCATCGAAAGCGCCGACTACTTCAACTCCGGCTGGATCAAGACCGGGATCAGGGCGGAACGCCTGATCTACCGTCACTGGTTCAACGAAAGAAAGCACAAGCGGCTGTTCTATGCTTCGATGGGCCTGCAGGCCCGGCTGGGCCTGGCGCGCGCGCTGCCCTCTGACCTGAAGATGCGGATCGGCAGCCAGTGGTGGTGCCTGCGCCGCCGGACGATCACGGCGATCCTCGATTTTGTCGATCAGCGTCGCGATGTGGTCCGGTTCTTTGCCACCACCTGGATTCCGGACGAGACCTTCTTTCAGACCGTCGTCGCCCATCTGGTGCCAGAGGCAGAGACCCGGTCACGGACGCTGACCTTCCTTCTGTTCACCGATTACGGCATGCCGGCCACCTTCTGTGACGACCATCTTGATTTCCTTCTGGCGCAGGACTTTCTCTTTGCCCGCAAGATCAGCCCGGATGCGGTCGGGCTGAAGGACCGCCTTGGTGCGCTTTACTCCGAAACCGGCCGGAGTTTCGTGGCCGGAGGCGACGGCAAGCGCCAGTTCGAGTTCCTGACCGGGCGCGGCCGCCACGGTCGCCGCTTTGCCCAGAGGTTCTGGGAGACCGGGACCAGCCTTGGTCGGAACCGGACGCTGATGCTGGTGGCCTGCAAGAAATGGCATGTCGCCAAACGGCTGGCCGAAAGCATCCGTCAGGTGTCCGGAGTGCCGGCGGTCGGCTATGTTTTTAACGAAGACCCAACTGACCTGCCCGATCTGGGCGGAATCCAGTCGACGCTTGACAAGCGCCTGCGGCATCGACGGGCGGTGGTCGGGATGCTGTTCGAGGCCTTTGACCGCGACCGGCTTGTCCTGTGCGTCGACCCCGCCAGCACCGATCTGATCCGGGATCTCTACAATGATCGCGCACAGGTCCGCCTTCTGGAGATCGACTGCGACTTCAGCGACGACTACCTGGTCGGCCACGCCCGGCGGGTCGGCCTGACCGGACCGCAGACCGACGAACTGGCCCTGGCTCGGCTTTTGCCGACGATCCGGCATGACCTGAAATACGAAATCGACCGGCTGCGCGACCTGGAGCTTTCCGGGCATGGCCGTCTTCTGGAAGCTGCCGGACCTGACGAGAACGCAGGCCCGCTGGCGGAATTTCTGGGGATTTCCCACGCGGCGGCGCGCGCGATTGCGGCCACTGACACTCTGTTCGCCGATTGAAGGAAGGATATCGCCAAGATGAGCTGGACCTATGACCCGACCAACATCTTCGCGCGCATCCTGCGCGGCGAAATTCCGAACCGCACGGTGATCGATACGCCGCATACGCTGGTATTTCACGACATTCATCCGCTGGCTCCGGTGCATGTGCTGGCGATCCCGAAGGGGGCCTATGTCACGCTGGACCATTTCGCGGCCGAGGCTTCGGCGGAAGAACTGGTCGATTTTCACCGGACGGTGGCGAAGGTTTGCGCCATCCTTGGCCTGTCAGGACCGGACGGATTTCGCGCGATCACCAATGCCGGTGGGCACGGGTTGCAGGAGGTTCCGCACTACCACCTGCATATCCTGGGCGGACGCGTGCTGGGGCGGCTGGTCGAGCCGGCCTGAATGCGGGCCTGAATGCGGGCCTGAAGGCGAGCCTGAAAGCGCATGCTTCGGGTCGCAGGGGCAAGCCCGAGGGTCCATCCTCCGCCAGTGGCAGATGGAGGATGACATGCGGTTTCAGGCGATCCCGACGGACGTGGTCCGGCACTACCGGGCCGGAGGGGCGGACGCCAACGGACAACCACCCGAGCGGGCGGTGGCAGAGGGGCAGGGCAACGCGTGCCGCCACTGCCTGAAGATGATCCCGGAAGGGGCGGGGATGCTGATCCTCGCGCACCGGCCGTTCCCGGCCCCGCAGCCCTATGCCGAAATCGGGCCGATCTTCCTGTGCGCCGACGACTGCGCGGCCGGAGGCGGCGAGGCCGTGCCGGACATGCTGGCTTCGCCTGACTACATCGTTCGGGGCTATGGGGCGGAGAACCGGATCCTCTATGGCACGGGCAGCGTGGTCGGGACCGCGGCAATCCCGGCGCGGGCGGCGGCGCTTCTGAGCGATCCGCAAGTGGCGTATCTGCATGTCCGATCCGCCCGGAACAATTGCTTTCAGCTTCGCATCGAGCGGTGATCTGCCAAAGCGGCGTTCCGCTGCGCGCCTGATCTCACAGAGCGGCGTTCCGCCGCGCGCCTGATCTCCCGGTCCCGCGCAAAAGCGCAGGACCGGGGCTGACGAGGGGCGTTGCCCCTCGAGCTCCCCAGGATATTTTTGCAGAAAGGAAGCCGTCAGCGGCGCAAGGGGCTGGGGCGCAGGCCTTGTGCAGCGCTGTCGGTGACGTCCTTGACCCGTCTTGCCCGGGTGGGAAGGGTCCTTGCGGTCTTGATCCATTCCAGCGCGCCTCGCCGGATGCTGCGCGGAAGGGTGGTCCAGAAAGCGGCGGTGCCGGTTGCCACCAGTGCCGCCGTCAGGTCGGGCGAGTCGGTCAGCGCATCGACGTCGTTCAGGAAATCCCACTGACCATTGGCCAGCGCGGCGGCGATCTTCGCCTCGGCTGCCTGGGTCATCGCACCGCTGTCGCGGGCGCGGAGGACATGCGCCTTCATGACCGCCGAGCAGGCGGATTTCGGGTTGCGGGGCGTGATCAGGATCATCGAGCGGTCGGCATCGCGCGCGCGGCGTCGTGCGCGCGGGCGTCAGAGTTGATCCATCCCCAGCAGAGCAGTTCTTCGACCAGCGGTTCGTAGGCCAGGTGGTCGGGGTGGTGCATCTTGCAGGTGGCAAGCCTGACCGCCCCGGCGGTGGCATGGTTCGCCTCGAGCCAGGCCCGCAGGTCGGGCCGCGAGCGGATCGTCAGGACGGGGGCGTCGTCAGCCGCGCCCATTCAGGGCCTCCCATTCCTTCAACCAGCGTTTCGGGGCGGCGTCGCGCCACTGCTGGATCAGGCGGGCGCGGGCCCAGCCTTCGTCGATCCGCCCGGCACGGACGAGGATCAGGTTGTGCGGGGCGTAGTGGGGGTGCAGGGCGAAGGTCTTAGGGTCGGCGGCCAGCAGCATCTCGCGTTCGTCCTTGTCGCATTTGAACACGGCGGCGTCGAGGTAGGGCGACCACCAGCACCACATCTTGCCATGGGCTTTCAGCGCTTCGTTGCCCCAGGGGAAGTCGAGGGTGACCTGCGGCAGGTCCAGCGCCAGGGCGAAGGCCCTGAGCGCCGGCCAGTCCGGGATCATCAATGCGCCCCGGCCCAGTTGCGGCCCGAGCCCGCCTCGACCGCGAGATGGACCTTCAGCGCGACGGCCGGGGCGGAGGCCGCTTCCATCGTCGTGCGGGCGATGGGGATCAGCCGGTCGACCTGATCCTCCGCGACTTCGAAGAGAAGCTCGTCATGGACCTGGAGAAGCATCTTCGCGTCCAGTCCCGCGATGGCCGCCGGCATCCGGATCATCGCGCGGCGGATCACGTCGGCAGCGGTGCCCTGAATCGGGGCGTTGATCGCGGCGCGTTTGGCGAAACCGGCGCCGGGGCCTTTGGCGTTGATGTCGGGAGTATGGATTTTCCGACCAAAAAGCGTCTGCACATAGCCGTTTGCCTGCGCGAACTTGACGGTATCGGACATGTATTCCTTGATCCCCGGAAAACGCTCGAAATAGCGGTCGATGAATCCCTGGGCTTCGGCGCGCGGAATCCGCAGGTTGCGGGCAAGGCCAAAGCCGGAAATGCCGTAGATGACGCCGAAGTTGATCGCCTTGGCCTTGCGGCGGATGTCGGAAGTCATGTCCGCAAGGGGCACGTTGAACATCTCGGACGCGGTCATGGCGTGGATGTCGATGCCGTCCTCGAAGGCCTGCCGCAGGCTGGGGATGTCGGCGATATGGGCGAGGATGCGCAGCTCGATCTGGGAGTAGTCGAGCGACACGAGCGTTCGGCCGGCCGGGGCCACAAAGGCCTCGCGGATGCGGCGGCCTTCTTCGGTGCGGACCGGGATGTTCTGCAGGTTCGGGTCGGTCGAGGC
>JANOER010000223.1:0-13373 GCA_031441285.1 Rhodobacterales bacterium | reverse complement strand
CGAACATCGCCGCAAGAGGCAGGTCAGCGTCCGCCGATCGCACCGCCGTTACCACAGGCACGGCAAACGGCGCCACCAGGGCCGGTACGTCGTGATCTGGTCGGACAGTCTGCAGCAAGCGATCCGCCGCCGGCTACGCGTGCGGTTGCGATGGGGACGGCTCGATGAATCACAGCGTGACAGCTCAGGGGCTCCGCTATAATTCGCCGACCATGCTTGCGATCATCGGTGGAAGTGGGATGTCGAAGTGGACGGACCTGGACAGCGTCCGCCGCCAGGTCATACGTACGCCCTATGGTGAGCCCTCCGGAGCGCTGACGTTCGGCATGTTGCGCGGGCGGGAGGTCGTGTTTCTTGCGCGCCATGGCTATGGCCACACGATTCCGCCGCACGCGGTCAACTACCGGGCGAACATCTGGGCGCTGGCGTCGCAAGGCGTGGATGAGATAGTTTCCATCGCATCGGTCGGCGGTATCCGGCGCGATCTGTCGCCGCAGGACCTGAAGGCCGGCCCGCCGATCAACACGCTTACCGCCTGTTTTCGAAACATCTACCGCAACCCGCCGGTATCGCTATTCGTCCGCACCGCCACGATCGGCGACATCATGGTTTGGGCGATGCTTGGCTACCACGGAAGTGCGCGCTATCTGGCCGACCTTCAGCCGGCAAACTACCGGATCCACGCGGCCGGACTGATCTCGATGCAGGGACGCGAACGACAATTGATGATGACCGCCGTCGCACGCCTGCACATCGCGGCCTTTCACAAGGAACAGGGCGATGGTGTGGCGCATGAAGCGGCGATGCTGGATGTGGCCGCAAGCTACAACCTGATCGGCCCGGGCGCATTGCAGTACGGGACGGGCGGAGCCTATCCGGTTCGGGCAAGACTGATCCGTTGGCGCAAGGCTTTTACCCGGTGGCGTAAGGGGTTGGGCAAAAGACGCAAGCCTGACCGGCAGCCTCCGGATGGGCGCTAGGCGCGCAAATCGGCCAACTCACCGTCGCCCCCAAGCCGCAGACTGGCGCAAACCGTGCAAGTGCCCTAGATCAATAGCTGGTCCATTCGGGACAGAACACGGCGTGGAAAGATCAGGCATGACCAAGACCATCTTTGTGACCAAGCCCTTTCTGCCGCCGCTTGAGGATTTCACCCCCTACCTTCAGCAGATCTGGGACAACGGCATCCTGACGAACGGCGGACCTTTTCACGTTGAACTTGAGCGCCAGCTGGCGGACTACCTCGGGGTGTCCCATATCTCGCTTTTCAACAACGGCACCATTGCCCTGGTGACGGCCCTGCAGATGCTGGCCGGTGAGGGTGAGGTCATTACCACGCCGTTCTCGTTCGTAGCCACAGCCCATGCGGTGCTGTGGAATCGCCAGACCCCCGTTTTCGTGGACATAGAACCCGACAGCCTGAACCTGGACCCGGACCGGGTCGAGGCCGCGATCACGCCGCGGACAACCGCGATCCTGCCGGTCCATTGCTATGGCAATCCCGCTCGGGTCGAGGCCTTTGCCGATATCGCCCGACGACACGGGTTAAAGCTGATCTACGATGCCGCCCATGCGTTCGGCGTTCAGGACGCGTCGGGCAGCATCCTGAACCACGGCGACCTTTCGACCCTGAGCCTGCACGCGACCAAGGTGTTCAACACCTTCGAAGGCGGGGCGATCGTGTCGCACTCGGCCAGGATGAAAGACCAGATCGACAAGCTGAAGAACTTCGGCCACGACGGTGAAACAAGCGTCGTCGCCACCGGGATCAACGGCAAGATGAGCGAGTTGAACTGCGCGTTCGGCCTGCTTCAGCTGAAGCATGTCGATGCAGTGATCCAGCGGCGGTCCGAAATCAGCCTGTCCTATCGGGCCGGGATCGACGCGATTGCCGGGCTGGATTACCTGGACCCCGGGCTTGGCGGGGTCCGGCCAAATCACTCTTACTTCCCGATCCTGGTGCGCCCGGACTATCCGCTGTCGCGTGACGCGCTTTACGACCACATGAAGGCCAACGGCGTACATCCGCGACGGTATTTCTATCCGCTCATCACCGCATTCGACATGTATCGTGACCTGCCCAGCGCCGCTGCCGCGAACCTGCCGGTTGCGCGGGCGATGGCGGATCAGGTGCTGTGCCTGCCGATCTATCCCGACCTCGAACAATCGGCCATCGAACGGGTCCTGGCCCTGTTGCGGCCTGCCTGATCCGGGCACCTTTTCACGACAGGCGTGGCCCAAGATGAAAACCGCTATCATGCAGCCCTACTTCCTGCCCTATCTGGGGTATTTTCAGCTGATTTCGGCAGTGGATTGCTTTGTCGTCTACGACACCATCCAGTACACCAAGAAGGGCTGGATCAACCGCAACCAGATGCTGCGCGGCGGAGAGGCAGTCATGTTCACGCTTCCCTTGCAGAAAGGGTCGGATTTTCTGGACGTGCGCGACCGGCAGCTTGCCGACAGTTTCGAACCGGCAAACCTGTGTGCCCAGATCGCAGGTGCCTACCGCAGGGCGCCTGAGTTCGGCAGGACCTTTCCTTTGGTGGAAGCCATTCTGCACCACAAGGCGGCGAACCTGTTCGATTTCATCCACCATGCCTTGCGACAGTGCTGCGACCATCTTGGCATCACGACGCGGATCCGCGTCTCAAGCGAAGTCGAGGGCGGCGCACCGGTCCTGTCCGGCGTCGACCGGGTCATCGACATCTGTCACCGCACGACGGCACAAAGCTATGTCAATCCGCCCGGAGGACGGGCGCTTTACTCCAGTGACCTTTTCCGTGCCAATGGCCTGGACCTGAGATTCCTGCAACCGCACCTGCCGGCCTATGTCCAGTTCGGCGGGGACTTCGTGCCATCCCTTTCGATCCTCGATGTGATGATGTTCAACCCGCCCGAAACGATCCGCACCACGATGCTGGAGGCCGCTCAGCTTGCCGTCTGATCCCGCAGCGCAACCTTTTGTCTGGCAAAAACTGGGCAAGGTGTTTGATCCCAAACAGGTGACCGGCCGACCCTGGCTGCACGAGTTTGCACAGGCTCCGGCCACGCTGCTGTTCGACGACGTGCTGCGGGTATATTTCTCGTGCCGCCCGCCGCCGGACGCGGCCGGGCAATACGTCAGCCGTTCGGCTTTTGTCGATCTGGACCGGGCAGATCCAACCCGGATCCTGCGGGTGGCCGACGATCCGATCCTGACCCTCGGTGATCTTGGCACCTTCGACGAATTCGGGACCTACCCCGTTTCGGTGATACGCCATGACGGCAAGGTGCGGGCCTACTATGCCGGATGGACACGCTGTGTTTCGGTGCCGTTCAACGTGGCCATCGGTTGCGCGGAAAGTTCCGATAGCGGCCGCAGTTTCCAGCGCCTTGGGCCCGGGCCGGTGATCCCCTATTCGCTGGACGAACCCTTTGTGATGAGCGGCCCGAAAATCCGTCATTTCAACGGAGTTTTCTACCTGTTCTACATTGCCGGGACGTCCTGGAAAGTCGTGGACGGGCGGCCCGAGCCGGTCTACCGCATCCGCATGGCCACGTCCGAGGACGGGCTTTCATGGACGAAACTGGGTCGCAATCTGATCGACACGGTGCTTGAAGCAGACGAGGCGCAAGCCAGCCCCGACGTGTTCTTCGCCGACGGCCGGTATCACATGTTCTTCTGCTACCGCTACAGCGAGGGCTTTCGCAGCCATGCCCGTGGCTATCGCATCGGCTATGCCCACAGCACGGACCTTCTCACCTGGACCCGCGACGACGCAAGAGCCGGCATCGACGTTTCCGAAACCGGGTGGGACAGCGAGATGGTCAGCTATCCGCATGTGTTTCACCTCGATGGCGGCACCTACCTGGCCTATCTCGGCAATGGCGTCGGACGAGACGGCTTTGGCCTGGCCCGTCTGGAATCGCCGCTGAAATGGGAGGCGTAGGATGATCCGGCACAGGCTTGGCAAGATCTTCGATCCGACCGCGCATGTCCTGCCGGATGGCTGCAAGGACTTTGCCCAAAGTCCCCAGACCCTGCATTTTGCCGACATGACGCGCGTCTACTTCTCGACCCGGTCGGCCGATCCCGGGGGCAACACCTTCCGCAGCCATGTCGCCTTCGCCGATATGGCGCCGGATTTCAGGTCGGTTCTGCGCGTGTCGGACCACACGGTTCTGCCGCTGGGTGGCCTTGGGACGTTCGATGAACACGGCATCTTTCCGATCAACGTGATCCGGGAGGGCGATCAGGTCTGGGGCTACACCTGCGGCTGGAACCGGCGCAGGTCGGTGTCGGTGGATACCGCGGTCGGCTTCGTGGTCAGCGATGATCAGGGCGAGACATTTCGCAGGCTTGGCCCCGGCCCGATCCTTGGTCCGTCGCTGAACGAGCCGTTTCTCGTCGGCGATGCCTTCGTCCTGAAGGCCGGGGGTCGGTTTCACATGTGGTACATGTTCGGCCGGCGCTGGCTTCGCGAAACTGGCAGTGCCGCTCCGGACCGCGTCTACAAGATCGGCCATGCCACGTCGCAGGACGGCCTGGCCTGGGTCAAGGAAGATGGGATCCAGATTCTGCCGGACCGGCTGGGGCCGGACGAATGTCAGGCCCTCCCCAGCGTGATTCACTGGTCTGGCCGCTATCACATGGCGTTCTGCTACCGCGACGTGCACGGCTTTCGCACCGACCCGGCAAAGGGCTATCGCGTGGGCTATGCCCATTCGACCGACCTTGCGCGATGGACCCGTGACGACGCGGCACTCGGCCTTTCCGGCCAGCCCGGAGACTGGGACAGCGACATGCAGTGCTATCCGCATCTGACCGTGTCAGGCGGCCGGCCCTACCTTCTGTACAACGGCAACGCCTTCGGTCGCCAGGGCTTTGGCGCTGTCGAGCTTTCGCCGGAATGACCCCGATCTATGCGATTGACCGCTCCGGTCCGGACGCCGTGCTACGCCATCTGCAGGCGCATGACGCAGCTTTCCGGCCGCCGCTGTCGTCGCGGGTCGATCTGCCGGACTACGCCCGCAAACTGGCCGATCATGCCTTGCGACTTGAAGCCTGGGACGGCGATCTCCTGGTCGGGCTTGTCGCTGTCTATTGCAACGCGCCGGATCGGGACGCCGCCTTTGTCAGCAATGTCAGCGTCTTTGCCAGCTACGCGGGGCGAGGGATCGGCCGCCGCCTGATGCTGGCAGCGATCGACCGTGTCCGCGTTCTGGGCTTCTCAAGGCTGTTTCTTGACGTTGACCCCCGCGCCGGCACCGCCTTGCGGCTTTATGCGGCGCTGGGGTTTCAAGCCGAGAGTTCCGGGACCGCTCCGCTTCGGATGACGCTGCCGCTTGGCCCGACGGCCCAGGGCCATGACGGCCAGATGGGTCCGGACTGATACAGGTTCAGCCGGCGGGCGCCCAGCAAGCACGCGATCATGGCCATGGGTGACGGGTGTTCATCGCTTGGCCAGGGGCCCGACCGCAAGACTTGAGGCCCCTTTTGTGACCGCGACCAGACCGGATGCCGACCCGGAAGACAACACCGCCGGATGCCCTGCCTGGCTGCAAAGCCCCGTCCTGGCGCCGCACGCCCGATACGCATAGAGTCGGACCGGACCAGCGTGCATCCCTTGCGATCCTCCCTGCCTTGGCAGGCGGCACTGCGGACAACACCTAGTAGATGTACCTGATCTGGTCAGCCCAGAACCGTTCCATCCGCCGCAGGGCAGTGTTGATCTCGTCCATGCCGGAGGCGTCGATCAGGCTGCGGCGCTCCATCCCCTCGGCGTGGCGGGCGAAGAGGTCCGACAGCATCCCGCGGACGGTGCGGCCCTTTTCGGTCAGTCTGACCCTGACGGACCTGCGGTCGATCTCAGAGCGTTGGTGGTGCATGTAGCCAAGTTCCACAAGCTTCTTCAGATTGTAGCTGACGTTCGAGCCCTGATAATAGCCCCGCGATTTCAGCTCGCCGGCGGTCACCTCGTTTTCGCCGATGTTGAACAGCAGCAACGCCTGGACCGAGTTGATTTCCAGCACGCCGAGGCGTTCGAATTCGTCCTTGATCACATCCAGAAGCAAACGGTGCATCCGTTCGACCAGGCCAAGGTTGTCCAGATAGCAGGACAGGAACGCCTTTTGCGAGCCATCAAGCAACGGGCTGAAATGCGACATCGGACTTCTCCACCTGCTAAGTCCGGACAGAATCAGCACAAAGAGAAAACATTCCGTAAACTTGCGGCGAACATGCGCGGAATATGCCAATGCCGGGCGGCACTGCCCATCCGGCTATCCTGAAAGGCAGGTGTCGGATCAGCCGCGCTGGGAAAGGCGGGCGAAGGCGGTGATCCGTTCCAGAAGCGGCGCTGCCCAATCCGGCGGCGCGGACTGGTCAAAGATCCAGGCCATCAGGTCCTGATCGTTCTCCTGCAAAAGGCGGTCGTAAAACAGCAGGTCAGGCTCTGACAGGTCGGCCAGATGCCGATCGGCAAAGGGACCTAGGATCAGGTCCATCTCTTTCGTGCCGCGCCGCCAGGACCGCATCGACAGGCGCTTCAGGCGTGCTTCTGCCGTCTCGGTCATTCCCGGTGCCGTTCCTGCTTGAACCCCTGCAGGCTGAACCCTAAGACAAGCGACGAAGAAACTCCACCTCCGAAAGGGCGTTCCATGGCCTTCCTGTCCGACACGTTGTCGCGCGTCAAACCCTCGCCCACCATCGCGGTTACCACCAAGGCCGCCCAGCTGAAGTCCGAGGGGCGGGACGTGATCGGCCTCGGCGCGGGCGAGCCCGACTTCGACACGCCGGTGAATATCCGCGAGGCGGCGAAACGCGCGATCGACGCGGGCAAGACGCGCTATACGGCGGTGGACGGCATCCCCGAGCTGAAGGCGGCGATCTGCTCGAAATTCCTGCGCGAGAACGGGCTGACCTACACGCCTTCGCAGGTCTCGGTCGGCACCGGCGGCAAGCAGATCCTTTTCAACGCGCTGTTGGCCACCTGCAATCCGGGCGACGAGGTGATCATCCCCGCGCCCTACTGGGTAAGCTACCCCGACATGGTGCTTCTGGCCGGCGGCACCCCCGTGCCGGTAACCTGCGGGATCGAGACCGCGTTCAAGCTGACGCCTGACCAGCTTGAGGCGGCGATTACGCCCAAGACCAAGTGGTTCATCTTCAACTCGCCGTCGAACCCGACCGGCGCGGGCTATACCCGCGGCGAGTTGAAGGCGCTGACCGATGTCCTGATGCGGCATCCCCATGTCTGGATCATGTCGGATGACATGTACGAACACCTCGTCTTCGACGATTTCCAGTTCAGCACCCCGGCCGAGGTCAAGCCGGGCCTTTACGACCGCACGCTGACCTGCAACGGTGTCTCCAAGGCCTATGCGATGACCGGCTGGCGGATCGGCTATGCGGGCGGTCCGGTCGCGCTGATCAAGGCGATGGGGACGGTCCAGTCGCAGTCCACCTCGAACCCCTGTTCGGTCAGCCAGCATGCCGCCCTGGAGGCTCTGTCCGGCCCGCAGGACTTTCTGGCCCCGAACCGCAAGCTTTTCCAGGGCCGCCGCGATCTTGTGGTGTCGATGCTGAACCAGGCGCGCGGCATCCGCTGCCCCCGGCCGGAAGGCGCGTTCTACGTCTATCCCGACATCTCGGGCTGCATCGGCAAGGCAACGCCCGCCGGGACCATCATCTCGAATGACGAGGTCTTCGCGACCGCCCTTCTGGAAGAAACCGGCGTCGCCGTGGTGTTCGGGGCGGCCTTCGGGGTGTCGCCGAACTTTCGCGTCAGCTACGCCACCAGCGACGAGGTGCTGCGCGAGGCTTGCAGCCGCATCCAGCGTTTCTGCGCCGCTCTGGACTAAGGGCTATGCCAAGGGCAATTCCACCGGCAATTCGACGGGCGGGCTGCGTTGCGGGTTGACGACCGGCCCGCGCTTCGAAAGGAATGGCGGGATGGGCGGCGCCGATCGCGCGGCGACGCAAACCACAGGCTGGGGCAATGACGGCTGACCTTCCCGACCACTACTTCCGGGTGCGCGAGAACGGCGCCACGGTTTTTCGGATCAGCACCGAAAACCGTCAGCGCCGGATCGAGATGGAAGAGATCGCCACGGTCAACGCAAGGAACGGCAACGTGAAGCCGCATGGCGAGGTCACGCTGTCCCAGGCCGATCTCCTTGCCATCGAACACTGGCTTGTCGAACGGCAGGCCCAGCTTGCGGTGCGCGAGGTGGACGACATCCTGCGCGCCATCGACCATCTGAACCTGACGACGCAATGGGCGCAGTCCCGCGCCAGCGATGACCAGCTTGAGGCGGTGACAGACCGGCTTTTGCTGACCATGCACGATCTGCGGACGGTCCTTGTGCGCAAGAAGGCGGATCGGCTGGGCCGCGCCGAGGGCTGATCAGCAGGCTGGCAGGACCAGCCCTTGGGCCGGCATCGGGCCGAGATCGTCAACCACGCCCGCCTTCACCCGCAGGATCCGGCTCCAGTCGCGCGACGCCAGGATCAGGTCCGGACCCGTCGCGCAGTCGCGCAGGCCGCCCGAGATGAAATCATCCCCGATGCGGTGGTTGGTCAGGCCGGGCAGGCGGGCGGTTTCCACCAGCCGGTCACCTTCAAGGCGCACGAAGACCAGATCCGCCACCAGGTGCGGGCGGTCGACATAGGCGATCTCGATTGTGCCGTCGCCATCGAAATCGGCAATCCCTGCCGGGGCCAGCCAGCGGTGCGGCTGGCCGATGAACGGCGTGGCAGCAATCCTGCCCCTGGGGCCGTAGATCGCAAGCGAGGCGCCCAGCGCGAGGTCGGTTTCGACGACGACCACCTCGGCGCGACCATCACCGTCCAGATCGGCGAGCCGCGCCTCGACGTCCTCGAACACGCGATGCGGCGGCAGGGTGATCGTGACATCCGACAACTGCAACCCGGCGCAACCGATGCAGGTGTTGACCGACAGCGTCAGCCCGCCCCATTCCAGCGCATCGCCAAGGACGGCATGATCATAGCGGTCGGTCGGCTGGGTCAGATCCGCGCGGACCACCTCGCCCTCGCCCAACCGAACGGTTTCGCCCGACGCTGCCCCGGCCGACGCTGCCCCGGCCATCAGGACCAGGGCCAGCGCCAGCCGCATCAGATCTGCTTTTCGGGCATCTGCACGCGCAAGCCGTTCAGCTTGTCCGAGACTTTAAGCTGGCATGTCAGGCGCGACCGCACCGGATCGGGGTTCCAGGCGAAGTCGAGCATGTCCTGCTCCAAGCTGTCACGGGCGGGCAACTGGTCGACCCAGGCGGGATCGACATAGACATGGCAGGTGGAACAGGCGCAGGCGCCGCCGCAATCGGCCTCGATCCCCGGAATGCCGTTGTCGCGCGCACCCTCCATCACGGTCAGGCCGTTGGCCACGTCAACGACATGTTCCTTGCCGCCATGTTCCACGTAAGTGATCTTCGCCATTCCGGGCACCTTTCCGCAACTCCGCCGCTGTTGATCTAGCCCAAGGTGGGGCCGGCTGCCACCCCTTGCAACGTTGCTTTTGCCGGGAACCGGGCCTAGCCTTGGGCTTTGCCGAAAGGACAGGTCATGCCGACACCGGAAATCGCTCCCGAGGACGTGCTTGCCTTCTGGTTTCCCGAATCCGCCGAGCCCGACCCGGCCGAGCATCTGGCGCTCTGGATGTGGCGGATGCGGGGGGGGCGCATGATGCCGTCATCGCAAGGTTCAGCGACCTGACCCTGCGTGCCGTAAAGGGCCACCTTGACGGCTGGGCCGAAACCCCACACGGCAGGCTGGCGCTGATCATCGTGCTGGACCAGTTCTCGCGCTCGGTCTTTGCGGGAACGCCGGGGGCCTTCGCGCAAGACCCCAAGGCGCTGGGCCTGTGCCTTGAGGGGTTGGCCAACGGCGATTTCGACCGGCTGGACAACGTCTGGCAGAAGTCCATGTTCAAGATGCCACTGGAACACTGCGAATGTACCGATCATCTGGCGAACCTTGACCGGGTCGTGGCCATCGCCATCGCGCTGGCAGAAGAGGCCCCGGCAAATCTGCGCGAGTTCTATCGGTCTGTTGGCGCAAGGCAGCCGGCGCTGCACCGCGCGGTGGTTGCGGCCTTCGGTCGGCATCCGCACCGCAATGCCATCCTTGGCCGCCCCTCGACGCCTGAGGAGGCTGAGTATCTGGCCAAGGGCGATTTTCCGCATCAGACCGACCTCGCGAAGCTGGTCGGCGGCTGATCGTCCCGCCATCATCGCCGCGAAAGGCTTGCCACGCGCGGCGCATGTTCTATATTTGTTCCGATGATCGCATCCGCCCCCGACCGTCCCGCGCGCAGGCCACCCGCCCTGCCCCGCCCGCAAGCGGCGCTGCCGGCCGGGCGGCTGCATGAACCGGCGGCGGGCGCGCGGGTCACGGTGGCGGGGCTGGTGCTGGTGCGCCAGCGGCCCGGCACGGCCAAGGGGGTGATCTTCGTCACGCTTGAAGACGAGACCGGCACCGCGAACGTGGTGGTCTGGGCCAATGTCTACGAACGCTTTCGCCGCGCGGTGATCGCCGGGCGGCTGTTGCGCGTCACCGGCAAGCTTCAGCGCGAGGCGGGCGTGGTCCATATCGTGGCCGAACTGATCGAGGATCTCTCGCCCTTGCTTGACCGCCTGCTGGACCCCGGCTTCCGGCCCGATGGCGTCAGGGCGGGTGACCAGCCCTGAGCCTGCCGCGCCGCGCTTGACTGTAACGGCCGGATGGGCAAGCCTTGCAGCGGGTCAGGAAAGGAGGCCGGGTGGACGAGACCGAGGCACGCGGCAGGAAAGAGCAACGGCTTCTGGTCACCTCGATCTCAGTGATCCTGTGCATCAGCGCGATTGCCTTTGTCTTCGGCTTCCTGACCGGGTCCTTTGCGATCGTCTTCGACGGGGTCTATGCGCTGATCGACGCGGTGATGGCGGCCCTTGGCCTGGGCGTGGCCAGGCTGATCCTGAACGACACGCTGCGCCGCGACGAGGATGCGCTGGGACATCCGCGCTATCAGTTCGGCTTCTGGCATCTGGAGCCGATGGTACTGGCGCTGAACGGCACCATGCTGATGCTGGCGGCCCTTTACGCGCTGGTCTCGGCGATCATGATCATCCTCGACGGCGGCAGCGAGATCGAGTTCGGCCTTGCCCTGCCCTATGCCGCGGTTGTCGCCGGGACGTGCTTTTTCATGTATTGGCGGCAAAGCCGGCAGAACCGCACGCTTGGGTCGGGCCTGATCGCGCTGGATGCCAAAAGCTGGCTGATGTCAGGGTCGATCTCGCTGGCGCTTTTCGTCGGCTTCGTGATTGGCCTTTCGCTGGAGGGCACGAAATGGGACTGGATGCAGCCCTATGTCGACCCGGTGATCCTGGCCGCCGTCTGCCTGGTGGTGATCCCGATCCCGCTTTCGGACCTGCGCGCTGCGTTGGCCGGCATCCTGCGCATCGCGCCGAAAGACCTTGACCGCCATGTCAGCGCGGTGGCCGAGGCGGCGCGGGCAAGGCATGGGCTGGCGAAGAGCTATACCTATGTGGCCCGGGTCGGGCGCGCCACGCTGATCGAGATCACCTTCCTCGCAGGTCCGGGCTGGGAGGTCTCGGGGATCGGCCAGCTGGACGCGATCCGGCACGAAGTGGGCGAGGCGCTGGGCGGCAAGGGACCGGACCGCTGGCTGACCATCGCCTTCACCGAGGACCCGGACTGGGGGTTCTGACACAGGCGCGCGATCGGAAGATCGCAGCGCGCCCGGCCCCGGCATCGCCTGCTTCCCCGCACAAGGTGGACGGGAAGGCCCGTCCCGGCATTGGAAAGGGCGGCAGGGTCACCCCGGCCGCCCGATCATTGCTGAAGAACCTGGCCTTACTGCAGCGACAGCGCAACAAAGCGCGGATCGCCGCCGCGCCGGATCAACAGCAGAATCGACTTCCGCCCCGCTTCGGTCGCTTCGGTGATCCGGTCTTCAAGATCCTGCAACCGCACGACCTTCTGCTGGCCCGCCTCGGTGATCAGGTCACCTTCGCGCAGGCCCTTGGTGAAGGCCTCCGAGGCCTGATCGACGGCCATGATCATCAGCCCTTCGGTCGAGGCATCAAGTCCCAGCCGCTCGCGCATGTCGTCGTTCAGGGGCACCAGGGTCAGGCCCATCGATTCCATCTGCTTTGGAGCTTCCGGCGCAGCGCTGGACGCGGGCACGGGTGCCGCTTCGGCCTCTTCGCGGCGGCCAAGCGTCACGGCCAGCGTCTCGCTTTGGCCGTTGCGCTGGACGATCACCGGCACCGCCTCGCCGATCGGCGCATCGGCCACCCGCCGGGTCAGATCACCCGCATCATCGACCGGCTGCCCGTCAAAGAGGGTGATCACGTCGCCCGCAACGATCCCGGCGTCCTTGGCCGGACCGTCCGGCACATCCGTCACCAGCGCGCCAAGGGCTTCGGCCAGACCCATCGATTCCGCGATCTCGGGGGTCATGTCCTGAATGCGGACACCCAGCCAGCCGCGCCGCGTTTCGCCGAATTCCTTCAGCTGGTCCACGACCTTGGACACCACGTTCGAGGCCATCGAGAAGCCGATCCCGATCGACCCGCCGTTCGGCGACAGGATCGCGGTGTTCACGCCGACAACCTGCCCGTCCATGTTGAAAAGGGGCCCGCCCGAGTTGCCGCGGTTGATGGCGGCGTCGGTCTGGATGTAGTCGTCATAGGCACCGGGGTTCAACTCGCGGCCGCGGGCCGACACGATCCCGGCGCTGACCGAAAAGCCCTGCCCCAGCGGGTTGCCCATCGCCATCACCCAGTCGCCGACGCGCATCAGGTCGGAGTTGCCGAGCGTGACGAAGGGCAGCGGCGCCTCCGCCTCGACCTTCTACAGCGCGATGTCGGTCTTGGGGTCGGTGCCGACCAGCTTGGCCTCAAGCTTCTTGCCCGAAAAGAACTCGATGATGATCTCGTCCGCGCCTTCAATCACATGGTTGTTGGTGACGATGAAACCGTCTTCCGAAATCACGAAGCCCGAGCCAAGCGCTTCGGACCGTTGCATCCCCTCTTCGCCGGGGGCGCCGAAGTCATCGAAGAAATCCTCGAAGGGGCTGCCCTCGGGGACCATCGGCATGCCATCGGCCGGACCGGCGATCATGGCCGAGGTGGTGATGTTCACGACCGACGGGCTGATCTCGTCAGCCAGTTCGGCAAAGCTTTCAGGGGCGCCAAAGGCGTCGGCGCGCTGCACCGGTGCCAGGCCAAGGCCAAAACCCAGGACAAGCGCCAAAAGCGTGCTTGACCGCAGGGCGGAACGGATCGAGGGGGTCAGGTCGGGCACGAAGGGAACTCCTGTTCATCGCGACTGAAATATGGGGACGGGGGGACATGGCACCCCGTCA
>JANOER010000222.1:0-10825 GCA_031441285.1 Rhodobacterales bacterium | reverse complement strand
TGCCCCCTTCGCCAGCCTGATGCGTGATCCCGAGGTGTATGAGAAGTTCGATCAGGTGATCATGATGCACACCTGCCGCGAGGTGGCCGAGCTGGACTATGGCCGCCAGCTGGTCGCGGGGCTGCAGGACGATCCCCTGATCGGCGAGCTGGTCCAGGGCAAGCTGCGCTACTATCCGACAACCACGCGCGAGGCGTTCCACCACATGGGGCGCGTCACCGACAACCTGGCCTCGGGCAAGGTGTTCGGCGATCTCGACCTGCCGGCGATGAACCCGGCGGAGGACCGTGCGATGGTCTGCGGGTCGCTGGCATTCAACGTCGATGTGAAGGCGATCCTCGAAGGTTTCGGCCTGCGCGAAGGGGCGAATTCGGAGCCGAAGGAATTCGTGGTCGAAAAGGCGTTCGTCGGCGACGGAATCTGACCTTCCGCGCCAGATCGGCGCAGCACCCAAAAGCAAAGACCCCGGGACCAGCCCGGGGCCTTCGTATTTCGGCTGTTGCCGGTCTTACATGCCAAGCGCGGTCTTGACCTGCGCGATGGTGTCGGCAACCAGCGCCGGATTGGCCTTGGCGGCCTCGACGGCGGTCTTCAGCGTCGCTTTCATCGCGTCGTCGAGCGGCGAGCCGTCGATCAGGGCAATGACCGAATCGGCGTTGAAGTTCGCCGGATCAAGGGCTGCGGTGGCGGCCGTCGCGGCTTCGGCAGCGGCGGCGGCGGCAGCAGCGGCTTCGTCAGCGACTTTCTTTGCGGCTTCGGCAGCAGCGGCCTCGGCCGCAGCAGCTTCGGCGGCGGCAGCTTCAGCGGCCTTGGCAACTGCTTCAGCAGCCATCGCGGCTTCCTGTGCCGGCTTGTAGCTGAACTGATAGTAGCCGCCAGCGGCCAAGAGGACGACGATTGCGCCGATGATTACGGTTCTGTTCATGTCATATACTCCCATGACCGGTGCTTGGGCCCGGATGGCGCCCATATGGCAGTTTGGACCGCGAATGAAAAGCCCGAGGTGGCGCTTCTTCTGCGAAATCGCCGGACTCAGCCGGAAAATCGGACAGTTCCCATGCCCTGCCGGGTTGCGGGGGACGCCCCGCGCGTCTAGATTGCGTGCGCACATCAACGACACGAAGGACCATCACCATAGCCCGTCGCCCCCACAATGCCCCGCCGCAACGCGAAACCGGCCCGCGCATCAATGACCGCATCCGCGCTCCGGAAATCCGCCTCATCGGGGCGGACGGCGAAAACGTTGGGGTCGTGACCCCGGCCCGCGCCATGCAGATGGCCGAGGAGGCCGGACTGGACCTCGTCGAGATCTCGCCCACCGCGGTGCCCCCGGTCTGCAAGATCATGGATTTCGGCAAGTTCAAGTACGAGACCCAGAAGCGCGAGGCCGAAGCCAGAAAAAAGCAGAAGGTCATCGAGATCAAGGAAATCAAGTTCCGCCCGGGGACCGACACGCATGACTACGACGTCAAGATGCGGTCCGTGGTGAAGTTTCTGGAGGAAGGTGACAAGGTCAAGGTCACCCTGCGGTTCCGCGGCCGTGAAATGGCCCACCAGGATCTGGGGCTGGAGCTTTTGAAGCGGGTCGAGGCCGATGTGGTCGAGATCGGCAAGATCGAATCCTTCCCGCGCCTTGAAGGCCGCCAGATGGTGATGATGATCGGCCCGAAATAGGGCAAGTCAGAACGATTTTTCTGCGAAAAATCGGGGGCCTTCGGGCCCCTTTCTGTTTCCATCGGCCAAATGAGAATTTTTTCAGAAAAATTATGGGGACGGTCTGTCTGGCGCTTCGCGCAGCCGGCCCCGGACCGTGGTCTCCTTCAACAGGCCGCCAACCCCCATCGCGGCAATGTCGTCATCGGTCAGAGGCACGCCGCAGGCCAGCCGCTCCAGCACCCAGTCCGCCCCGTTCAGGGCCGGGCTGCGCGCGCATCCCGGCAACCCGATCACCGGCTTTATTCCAAGCTCGCCAAGAAACAAGAGGTTTCCCGGGTCCACCGGCATCCCGAACCGCAGCACGCTGCCCCCTGCGTCCCGGACGGCCTGCGGCGCCACATCGTGAAGATCCGACGTGGCCGATCCGGTCAGGATCAGCAGCATCTCGCCTTGGGCCGCTGCCAGAGCCCGGGCAACATTGGCGGAACGGTGCGGGACGGTGACGCAATCGGCGAGTGTCAGCCCTAGCGCGCGCAACCGTCCTTCGACAGCCCGGCGGCCCTTGGCGGCCAGTTTCGGATCAAGGTCCGGCACCTCGGTCAGGATCAGGCTTGCGCTGCGGTGAAGGACCGGCAGGACGCGGATCGCGCCGTGGGCCAGCGTAGCGGCGCGGGACAGGGCGGCTTCAGGCACCGCATAGGCGATGATCTTCACGGTTCCCGCCAGTTGCCCCGGAGCAACCTGCGCCAATGGTGCCAGCGTCGCCAGTGTGATCGCGGGATGCACCCGGTTCATCGCGTGGATTGCTTCTGCGTCAAGCGACAGGATGCCGGCACGGGCGGCGTTCAGGTTCACCCGGCCGGTGAAGGCCTGCGAGACGGCAAGACCGGCCCCGGCCGGATCCGGCACCAGCGCGCCGGCAAGCCGCCTTGCGGCCAGGTCTTCGGCGACATCGTCCGGATCAAGCCGGGCGACCATCACCTCGGCCAGGCCGGCCTTGGCCAGCCGGGCAAGATCCGCCGCCGCAAGCGTGCAGCCCTTCCGAAGCCGGCCTTCGGGCAGGGCCACGGAATGGGCAAGGATCGCGCCCTCGGCCAAAGTCAGGGGAACGGGGCCGAAGCGCATCAGGTCCGCAGACAATGGGTGATTTCGGCGATGATGCTGACCGCGATCTCGGCCGGAGTGCGGGCGCCGATGTCAAGGCCGACGGGCGCGTGGATACGGGCGATCTGATCGGCGCCAAAGCCCGCCGCGGTCAATCGCTCAAGCCGCTTCGCGTGGGTCTTCTTCGATCCAAGCGCGCCGATGTAGAAGGCAGGCGATCCAAGCGCCATCCGCAAGGCAGGATCGTCAAGCTTGGGGTCATGGGTCAGGGTGACGATGGCAGTGCGGGCATCCGGAGCCAGCGCGGTCAAAGCCTCGTCGGGCCAGTCTTCAAGGATCGTCTCGCCGGGAAAGCGCGCGGCGGACCCGAAGGCCGAGCGGGGGTCGATCAGCACCGGCGCATAGCCGCAAGCCCGCGAGATGGTCAAAAGCGGCTGCGCGATGTGGACGGCACCGACAATGATCAGCCGCAAAGGCGGGTTGTGGACGGCAATGAAGCGCCCGTCTTCCTCCAGTCCCGAGCGGTCGGATTTCAGCCGGGCATCGGCGGCAGGGTCCGCGCCGGGGGCCAGCAGCGCGCGGGCCCAGCCTTCGGTCCGGATCGCAAGGGCAATGGCGCGCTGGGCGGCACGGGCGGCGACAAGGTCGGCAAGCAGCGCCTCCGGCAGCGCCTCGGCCCCCTCGCCCACCGGTTCGACCAGCACGCGGATCGTCC
Organism: Rhodobacterales bacterium; assembly: GCA_031441285.1. GTDB lineage: Bacteria > Pseudomonadota > Alphaproteobacteria > Rhodobacterales > Rhodobacteraceae > Tabrizicola. Next base: position 7,350 of record JANOER010000222.1, on the reverse strand, counting down.
CACCACAGGCAAGGCCCGCGGCAAAGGCGGTCTCGTCGCTGACACCGAAGGTCAAGATGCGCGGCCTGCGGTCGGCCAGCGCTTCAAGCGCCTCGGTCACCACCGCGCCTTCGACGCAGCCGCCCGAAACCGAGCCCGTCATCTCGCCTTCGCCCGAGACCGCAAGCTGGCTGCCGGCCTGCCGCGGCGCGGATCCCCAGGTTTCAACCACGGTCGCCAGGGCCGCCCCACGGCCGGCGCGATGCCAGGCAAGGGCCGCCTCGGGGATCTGGTCATGCGTGGCGCGGGCGATCGTGTCCATGGTGCAAGTATGCGCGGCAGATCGCGACCGCGCCACTGAAATGACGGACGCCGCAGGCAGGGCCCGCGGCGTCCGGTCTTGCAAGCCGCTTTTCGATCAGCGCAGGTCGGCCATGCGCATCAGGGGCGTGATGACCCGAACCTCGACCCGGCGGTTCAAGGGTTCGCTGGCTTCGGTGTCGATCAAAAGCTCGGTCTCGCCATAGCCCTGCACCACCATGTTTTCCGGCGGAATGTCGAAGTATTCCGTCAGCGCCAGCGCCACCGATTCCGCCCGCCGGTCGGAAAGCGCAAGGTTCAGTGCCCCCTTTCCGGTGGCATCGGTATGGCCTTCGATCAGGAACACCTCGCCGGGGTAAAGGTCCAGCAGGTCCTGCATCACCCGGCCCAGATCGGCCAGCGACCGCGCCTCGCTGGCGGCGATAGCAGCCGAGCCGCTGGCAAAGGTCACCGGTTCCACGTCGATCGTGGCGGCCAGAGCGCGAACCTGCGGGATGTCGCGGATCTGGCGCAGCGAGAAGCTGCGCCCGGCGCGTTCCGCCTCGATCACCGCAAGCTCGCGCTTCAGCGCCGCGTTGTTGTCCTTGGACGAGATCACGACCCGCGATTTCGGCCGGGGCAGATCCTCGACGATCACCACCTCTTCGCGTTGCAGATCGTCGATCAGCACGATTTCGCGGCCGCGGTCGTCATAGCTTGCACGGCGGAGCACGCGGCCGGTGGCGTCGCGGATCGTGACGACCTGCGAGCCGTCGATGCGTTCGACGATGGTGCGGGTGGAACCGTCGCGGAACGTCTCGGTCCGCACGGTCGAGCCGGGCTGGCGGATCACCGCGTCGTCGTCTTTCAGCACCGAATAGGTGCCGTCGGGGTTCAGCACGACCACACGGTCGCCTGTGTTCGACACGACCCGGCGATCAGCGTCGCGCCGGTCGTTGTTCGCCTTGATGATCGAACCGACCACGAGCGCGCCAAGAACCACGAGGCCGGCCTTTTCCAGGTTGGAAAGGCCGCTTTTCTTGCCATCCGACACGGCCACCGGGGCCGCCGCAAACTCCTGGGCCGAGGTCCGGGCGGTTTCCGGTGTGATCGTTTCGGTCACGGCGGCGATCAGATCGGCCAGGTCGGTCGGCGCGATGACAAGCGGCTCGCCTTCAGCCGGGGGCGGCGCGATGACGGTTTCAGCGGCAGCGATCGATTCAGGGGCGATCACCGTGGGGTCGCCGGTCAAAAGCTGGGTCAGCCCATCAAGTTCGGTTTCCGAGACGACGGGGGCTTCTACCGGGTCGACAACAAGGCCGGGATCGGGTTCAGCGACCTTGAGGCCGGCGGCCGGATCGACAATGACCCCAGCGTCATCGACCACGATTTCGGCCTGCGCTGCGGCAAGGGCGGCAACGGCGGCGGCAGCGGCAGCGGCGTCCAGCGGAGCGCCGGTAGAAGGGTCGATCGTGCCTTCGACCGGGGCTACCAGGTCCAGACCTTCCGGCACTGGGGCCACCAGGTCGGCGGTGGCTTCGGCTGCACCAGCAACAGCTTCGACCTCCTCTGCAGCAGCCGCAGCAGCGGCCTCGGCAGCGGCTTGAGCAGCGGCAGCATCGGCGGCGGCTTGCGCAGCGGCAGCATCGGCGGCGGCTTGCGCAGCGGCAGCATCGGCGGCGGCTTGCGCGTCCGCAGCGGCCTGCGCGGCTGCTTCGTCGGCGGCGGCCTGTGCTGCGGCATCAAGTTCGGCTTGAGCGGCGGTATCAGCAGCGGCGGCCTGCGCAGCGGCATCAAGTTCGGCCTTTGCGGCGGCATCGGCACCGGCCTGGGCATCAACGGCAGCCTGGGCATCAGCGGCAGCCTGGGCATCAGCAGCGGCCTGAGCGGCGGCAGCGTCGGCGGCGGCCTGGGCTTCAGCAGTTGCCTGGGCGGCAGCGGCATCCGCAGCAGCCTGGGCATCAGCGGCGGCCTGGGCTTCAGCAGTTGCCTGCGCGGCGGCAGCATCGGCGGCGGCCTGGGCGTCGGCAGCGGCCTGGGCTTCAGCTGCGGCCTGAGCTGCGGCAGCGTCGGCGGCAGCCTGGGCTTCAGCCGTTGCCTGGGCGGCGGCGGCGTCCGCAGCAGCCTGGGCATCAGCGGCAGCCTGAGCATCAACAGCAGCCTGCGCGGCGGCAGCATCGGCGGCGGCCTGGGCGTCGGCAGCGATCTGGGCTTCGGCAGCGGCGGCAGCGGCGGCGGCTTCGGCGGCGGCCAGCAGCGCCTGCGTGATCGCCGCCAGATCGCAAGGCGCGTCCGCTGCAGGAACGCACAGGACCGCGCCGTCAGGCCCGACCACCGAGCCGTCCTCGGCAAGCGTCTGGGCGAAGCTGGGGAAGCTGCCTATCGGGCTTAGCGCGACCGAAAGTGCCGTGGTGGAAATCAGAAGCTTTCTCATGACCGTTCCTTGTTCTTGCGGGCGACAGGTAACGCAGACGATTCGTCTTTGGTTCCCTTGCCCCTCATCGACGTGCAGGTAAGGCCGGTTCTGCCTGATATGCGATATCAGGGACCTGCCGGGCGATAGCTTTGTGCGGATGCGCGCCTACTGGCGCAGCGCGGCGATCAGCCTGGCCTTCTCGCCCTGATCACCGGGATCAGAGATTGCCGCCCCCAGCGCCTGAAGCGAGGCTATCGAATGGCCGGCGCGGAAACTGTCGACATGGGGCAGCATGGCACGGATACCGGCGGCCTTCGGGGCAAAACCGGCCCAGCGCAACAAGGGATTGAGCCAGATCAGGCGGCGACAGGACAGATGCAGACGCTCCATCTCGGCCGACAGACGGCCGGCTTCGTCCCGGTCAAGCCCGTCGGTGATCAAGAGCACCACCGCCCCCTGCCCCAGCACGCGCCGCGACCAGTCCCGGTTGAAGTGGTGCAGCGAGGTTGCGATGCGGGTGCCACCCGACCAGTCCTGCGCCTCGGCCCCAGCGGCGCGCAGGCTGGCATCGACATCGCGCCCGGCAAGCTGGCGCGTGATGTTGGTCAGCCGGGTGCCGAAGGTGAAAGCGTGGACGCGGGCCCAGCCCTGCCCCTTGCGGTTCGCCACCGCGTGAACGAAATGCAAGACCATGCGGGAATAGTCGGCCATCGAACCCGAGATGTCGCACAGCACGATCAGGTTCGGCCAGCGTGTGACAGGAGCCTTCCGGGCCAGACTGCCGATCTCACCCCCCCGGCGCAAGGCGTCGCGCAAGGTGCGGCGGGCGTCGATGCCCCGGCCGGCCGGGTCGGCCCGACCGCGCCGGGTGACCAGCGGGTGGACCGGCAGCGACAGGCGGGCCAGCATGCGCTTGGCCTCGGCGACCTCGTCGGCCGACATCTGTTCGAAGTCGAGGACCTTGAGCCGTTCCTCGGCCGACATGGTGGCGGTGGCGTCGATCGCGATTTCCTCGGCCGTGGGGTCTGCCGGAGGCGGAGGTGGCAGCTGGCCGTCCAGAAGGGCCTCGGCCGCGCGGCGTTCGGCGGCGTCGGCGACATGTGGTTCCTGCCCGCCCTGGATCTGCGGCAGAAGAAGGCTCATCATGTGGTCAAGATAGCGCGGGTCGCGCCAGAACAGGCGAAAGACCTGGGCAAAGACCGCGCGTTCTTCGGGGCGCGACACCAGCACGGCTTGCAGCGTGTGATAGAAATCCTCGCGCCGGTCAAAGCCCGCGACCTCGACCGCGCGAATGGCGTCGAGGATGCGGCCGGGGCCGATCGGCAGCCCGGACTTGCGCAGCGCGCGGGCGAAATGGGCGATGTTCACGGCCAGCTTGCCGTCTTCGGGAATGTCGAGCGGAGCGTAGGTGACCACCGGTGTCACCGGGGGGTTTCACACCCCCCGGGCCCCCCGTGGGATATTTTTGCAGAAAGGAAGGGTCATGCGCTGGCCAACTCTCGCTTCACGTCGTCAAGCAGGCGTTTGGCGTCCGAGCCTTGCAGTTTCTGGATGTCATCCTGGTATTTCAGGATCGCGCCCAGCGTGTCGGAAATGACTTCGGGTGACAGGGCGATCACGTCGAGGGCCAGAAGGCACCTGGCCCAGTCGATGGCCTCGGCCACGCCGGGGCGTTTGAAAAGGTCTTCGCGGCGCAGTCGCTGGACGAAGGCAACCACCTCGCGGCTGAGGCTGGCCTCGGCCTCGGGGACGCGGGCTTGCAGGATCTGCAGTTCGCGCGCGAAATCGGGATAGTCGACCCAGTGGTACAGGCAGCGGCGTTTCAGCGCGTCATGCACTTCGCGCGTGCGGTTCGAGGTCAGGATGACGATGGGAGGTTCGGGCGCGCGGATGGTGCCAAGTTCGGGGATGGTGACCTGAAAATCCGAGAGGGCTTCAAGGAGGAAGGCCTCGAACGGCTCATCCGTGCGGTCGATCTCGTCGATCAGCAGCACGGGTGCGCCACCGGCCTGCGGGCGCATCGCGGCCAGAAGCGGGCGTTCGATCAGATAGTCTTCGGTGAACAGCTCGGACCGGAGCGCATCACGGTCACCCGCACCCGTCGCTTCGGCGGTGCGGATGGCGATCATCTGGGCGGCGAAGTTCCAGTCGGCGACAGCCGAGGCGGAATCAAGGCCTTCGTGGCATTGCAGGCGGATCAGGCGGCGGCCCAGCGCGGTGGCAATGACCTTGGCGATTTCGGTCTTGCCGACCCCGGCTTCGCCCTCAAGAAACAGGGGGCGGCCAAGCTTGAGGGCAAGGAAGACGACGGTGGCCAGCGCGCGAGAGGCGACGTAGCCCTGGCCCGCCAGCAGGGTCTCGACCCCGTCGATGTCCTTGGGAATGGCGGTCACAGGGTCCTCCGTCCGGGGCAGGTTGGCCGGGCTTGGGCTGGCGGTCAAGCCTGATCCGCCGCCAGCCAGGCGCGGAAGGACCGCAAGGGCGCGCGGTCCGGCGTCGCGCTGGGCCAGACAAGGTAGTAGGCACCAAGCGCCGCGACGGGCGGGCCGAAAAGGGGAACCAGGCGACCCTCGGCAAGGTCGCGGGCGATAAGGAATGTGGGAATGAGAGCCGCGCCCATGCCGTGGATGGCTGCTTGCGTCAGGGTGGCGAACTGGTCGAAAAGCATGCCGGGCGGCCGAAGGCCAGGTGCCCCATGATGGGCAAGCCAGCGGCCCCAGTCGCCCGGCCGGCTGTCGAGCATCAAAAGCGGGTAGCGAAGGATATCGCTGGCCGCCTCCAGCGCAGCAAGGCCGGGTGCTGCGACGGCGATCAACTCTTCGTCCATGAGTTTCAGGTATTCCACCCCCGGCCAGTCCTGCCGGCCGTAGTGGATGGCAGCGTCAAAGGTGGTGCCGGCGAAGTCGAAGGGTTTGAGCCGGGTCGAGAGGTTCACCGTCACTTCGGGGTGGGCCTGGGAGAACCGGGCAAGCCTTGGCGCAAGCCAATGCATCCCGAAGGCCGGAAGGATGGCGAGGTTCAGGCTTCCCCCGTCCGGATTGGCGCGCAAAGCTACCGAGGCGGCGCCAAGCAGGGTCAAGGCCTTGCGGACCTCGGCCACATAGTCGCGGGCGGCCGGGGTCAGCCGCAGGCGTTGGCGTTCCCGCAGCAGAAGCGGCACGCCAAGCTGCCCCTCAAGCCCTTGCAGCGCCCGGCTGACCGCGCCCTGGGTCAGGCTGAGTTCCGCGGCGGCGGCCGAGGCGGTGCCAAGCCGGTCGACGGCCTCCAGCGCCATCAGGGCCGGGATTGGTGGCAGGAAGCGGCGGGGCAACATCATGCGTTTTCCTCATGATCTCATGCAGGGCTTTCGTTAGCCTGACCGGGGCTTTCGTGCAATAGTTGGTTGAATGATGGAGGTTCCCATGCTGGACGCTGCAAAGCCCGCCCCGAAGCTGAAGCCCAAGGACGCGCCCGATCTGGGCCGCTTCGACTGGCAGGATCCGTTCCGTCTGGACGACCAGCTGACCGAGGAAGAGCGGATGCTGCGCGACGCAGCACGGGCCTACGCGCAGGAAAAGCTGCAGCCGCGCGTCGTGGCCGCCTACCGCGAAGAGACGACCGACCCGGCGATCTTCCGCGAGATGGGCGAGATGGGCCTGCTGGGCACCACGATCCCCGAGGAATACGGCGGGCTTGGCGCATCCTATGTCGCCTACGGGCTGATCGCGCGCGAAGTGGAGCGGGTGGATTCGGGCTATCGCAGCATGATGTCGGTGCAGTCATCGCTGGTGATGTACCCGATCTATGCCTACGGCACCGAGGCGCAGCGCCAGAAATACCTGCCGAAGCTGGCCAGCGGCGAATGGATCGGCTGTTTCGGGCTGACCGAGCCGGACGCGGGGTCGGACCCGGCGGGAATGAAGACCGTCGCGAAAAAGACCGCAGGCGGCTATGTGCTGAACGGCGCGAAGATGTGGATCTCGAACGCGCCGATCGCCGATGTCTTCGTGGTCTGGGCCAAGTCCGAGGCGCATGGCGGCAAGATCAAGGGGTTCGTGCTTGAAAAGGGCATGACGGGCCTTTCTGCGCCGAAAGTCGGGGGCAAGCTGTCCCTGCGCGCCAGCATCACCGGCGAGATCGTGCTGCAGGATGTCGAGGTGGGCGAGGACGCGCTTTTGCCGTTTGTCGAGGGGCTGAAGGGGCCGTTCGGCTGCCTCAACCGGGCCCGCTATGGCATCAGCTGGGGGGTGATGGGGGCGGCCGAGTTCTGCATGGCGGCCGCGCGGCAGTATGGGCTGGACCGCAAGCAGTTTGGCAAGCCCCTGGCCGGGACGCAGCTTTACCAGTTGAAGCTTGCGAACATGATGACCGAGATTTCGCTGGGCTTGCAGGCCAGCCTTCGGGTCGGCCGGCTTCTGGACGAGGCCAATGCCGCACCCGAGATGATCTCGATCATCAAGCGCAACAACTGCGGCAAGGCACTGGACGCCGCCCGCTGGGCCCGCGACATGCATGGTGGCAATGGCATTTCCGAAGATTTCCAGGTGATGCGCCACATGGTCCACCTGGAGACGGTGTACACCGCTGAAGGCACGCAAGACGGTCATGCGCTGCTCCTTGGCCGGGCGATCACCGGGGTGCAGGCGTTTTTTTAGAAAGCGCGTGCCGGGCGTGCT
>JANOER010000221.1:0-1563 GCA_031441285.1 Rhodobacterales bacterium | reverse complement strand
TCAAACGCGCTGTGTGAAGCGTCGTACGCCGCGACATTGAGGAGTGCATCGGATCAGGCCGGAAGTCCCGCGGCGGGCCCTCAGGTACAGAGGGGGAATCTGCCGCTCGCCGCGGGGGCCGGCGACTGGTCGAGGCGACTTCGCCCGACCGCAGACAAACTTCGGGGCCGACCTCCCACCTAACTCGGTCGGTCCCGGTTCCAGGCAAACAACCCTGCCTGGGACACACGCCGACGACCCGGCGCGCTTCGACCCAGTGTTGGCGAAGCGCACGATGCGCTCGGCGATGCCACCGTAGAGCATCAGCTCGCCGGCAAAGACGAAGAACGGAATCGCGAGAAAGCTGAACACCTGCATGCCGCCGACCATCTTCTGGAACACGACGGCCATCGGCAGCCCGGCGACCAGGATGGTGGCGATCGACGACAGGCCGATCGCGAAGGCCACCGGCACGCCGATCAGCAGCAGCAGCGTGAAGCTGATGCCGAGCACGGTCAATTCCACGCCGGCTCCACGACCTTGCCCTGCACGAGCGCGATCACGTGCTCGATGGAGAACAGCACGATCAGCACGCCGGCGATCACCAGTGGCACGTAGTCGATGCCGTCGGGCACCGGCAGCATCGGCTTCTTCTCACCCCACTTCGCGCTGGCCCACTGCCAGCCGCCCTGCGCCATCAGGCCGCCGAAGAGGCCGACCAGCAGGTGGATCAGGATCTCGATGCGGTGGCGCCAGCGGTCGGGCAGCAGCGCCACCATGGACTCGAGCCCGATGTGGCCGGCGTCGCGCACACCCACCGCGAGGCCGAACGCGGTGACGAACAGCACCAGCAAGAGCGCCAGCGCCTCGGCCCAGGTCGGCGTGTCGTTCATGACGTAGCGGCCGAAGACCTGCCACTGCACGCACAGGATCACCGCGATCAGGCCGATGACGGCGAGCACCAGGCTCGCCTTGGACAGCGCGGCGCAGAAGCGGGTGTAGATCAAGGCCGCCGCCGCGTCGTCACTTCGTGTCTTGAGCCGCCTTCACCAGGCGCTTCATCTCGGGCGTGGTCATGAACTTCTCGTAGACCGGGCCCATCACGGCCTGGAAGGAGCTCTTGTCGACGTCGACGATCTGCGCCCCTGCGGCCTTCACGTTGGCCAGCGACCGGGCTTCCTGCTCGTCCCACTTCTGGCGCTGGAAGGCCACCGACTCTTTCGCCGCAGCGCGCACCATGTCTTGCTCGGCCTTGGGCAGCTTGTCGTAGATGAGCTTGGACATCACCAGGATCTCGGGCGCCATCGAGTGCTCGGTCTTCGAGTAGATCTTCACCGCCTCGACGTGCTTGGCGGTGTCGAACGACGGGATGTTGTTCTCGGCGGCGTCGATGAGGCCGGTCTTGAGCCCCGTGTAGACCTCGCCGTAGGGCATGGGCGTGGCGTTGGCGCCCATCGCGCTGACGAGCGCGACCCAGAGGTCGGACTGCTGAACGCGGAGGAACGCGCTGTCACCGCCGCAACCGCCACCGCCGCAGGCACCGTCACCGGCAATGACTTCGAACTCAAGCGGTGGCGGCGGCGG
>JANOER010000220.1:0-7941 GCA_031441285.1 Rhodobacterales bacterium | reverse complement strand
GTCCGATCGACATCCTGGCCCAGGCCTATGGTGAGATCGGGGCGGTCCGGGCCGGATATGGCCGGGCCGGGGCGAGGTTCTCGACTGTCCTGCAGGAACTGGTGACTGAGCTTGCCGCCCTGCGGCAAGAGGACGCTCCGGTCGCAGGGCGGATAGCGCGGCGCATGGCGGCGGCGGTCGCCCCGTTCCGCCCGGCTTTCATCACGCCGATGGCCGCGGTCGCCGGCGCGGTCGCCGAAGAGGTGCTGGCCGCTCTGGCCGGTCCGGGAATCGCCCGCGCCTATGTCAACAACGGCGGGGACATCGCGCTGCTGCTGGGGCCCGGGGAAAGCCTCACGGTGGCGCTGGCGGTGACCGGCGGGGTTGACCGCGTCACGGTAACCGGGGCGGACCCGGTGCGTGGCGTCGCCACCTCGGGCTGGCGCGGGCGCAGCTTCTCGCTTGGGATTGCCGATGCGGTGTCGGTGCTGGCGCGGACGGCCGCGATGGCGGATGCGGCGGCGACGATGATCGCCAATGCGGTGACGCTTGAACATCCCGGCATCCGTCGCAGCCCGGCGCGCGCGTTGCAGTGCGACAGCGATCTTGGCGATCGCCTGGTGACGGTCGCGGTGCCGCGTCTTGCCGCATCCGACCGGGGCAGGGCGCTTGACGCAGGACTTGCGGTGGCCGAGGGCTTTCGGACGCGCGGACTGATTGAAGGGGCGGCACTTTTCCTGCAGGGTGACGCAAGGGCAACCGGGGTGCCGGTACTGGGGGTGACGGGTGGCTGATTTCACGCTGCGCAAGATCGTGGTGCAGATCGAGGAGATCCGGCACGAGGGCGGCCCGCCCGTCGCCCCGGCCCCGGTCCGGGGCGCGATCTATGCCATCTGCGCGAACCCTTTCGCCGGGCGCTTCGAGCCTGACCTGCAACCGGCGATGGAGGCGCTGAAGCCTCTGGCGCTGGACCTGACCGACCGGCTGGTCGCGGCCCTTGGCGGCCGGGCCGGGATCGACGCCTATGGCAAGGGCGCAATCGTCGGCGAGGGCGGCGAAAGCGAACACGGCGCGCTTTGGCATGTCGCGGGCGGCTACGGCATGCGCGACCGGCTGGGAGACTGCCGCGCAATCGTGCCCTCGGCGATGAAGGTCGCCGGGCTGGGGGCGACGCTTGACATCCCCCTCGGCCATCTGAGCGCGGCCTATGTCCGGTCGCGGTTCGACGTGATCACGCTGTCCTGTGCCGATGGCCCGAAGGCCGGCGAGGTGCTGTTCGCGCTGGCGATGGCGCGGGGCGGACGGGTGCATTCGCGGATGGGTGGGCTGGAGCTGGACCAGATGAAAGGGGAGGACGGGTTGCGGTGACGATTGGGCCTCGTGCAAAATTCTGCGAAGAATTTTGGCCGGAATTTTCGAAAATTCCGGGGCTAGCGGCATTGGTCGTGCTCTTGATGCCCAGCCTTGCCTTTGCCTGCGCGCTGCCGCCTTCGGTGATCCTGACCCTGCCGACCGGTCTTTATATCACCGCAGCCGCCATAACCGTCGGTCTGACCGCGCTTCTGGGTGCAGCCGCCGGCCGGCTGCCGCTGATGATGCCGCGGCTGGTTTTTGACCGGCGGGTGCTGTTGCCCGTCGCCCTGACCTCTTACGCGGCCTTTCTGGGCCTTTTCGTCCTTGTCTTCATCGGCCTTTATGGCGAGCGTGATCCGATGCACAACCTGATGACGCTGGTCTTCTGGACCGGGGTCTGGGTCGCGGTTCCGCTGGGGTCGATGCTTCTGGGCAACCTCTGGCGTCCGATCAACCCCTGGACCGGGCCGGTTCGCGTTGCCCGTGCGCTTCTGGGGCGGTCCGGCGGCATCGGCCTGTCGCGGCTTGGCCACGCGCCCGCGATCCTTGGCTATGCCGGGTTCGCCTGGTTTCATCTGGTCTCGCTTTACCCTGACGATCCCGCGGTCCTGGCCCGGGCAGCACTGGTCTACTGGCTGGTGATCTTCGTTCTGGCTGTGGCCGAAGGCGAGGACTGGCTGGAAAAGGGCGAGTTCCTGACCGTCCTTTTCGGCCTTGTCGCCAAGGTCTCGCCCTTTTGGCTTGAGATCAGCGGCAGCCGTGCACGCCTGATGCGGGGCTGGCCCGGCACGCAGATCCTGACGATGCTTCCGCTGACACCCTCGGCGGTGATTTTCGTCGGACTTGTGCTTGCCGCGCTGACCTTCGACGGGTTGATGGAGACGTTCTGGTGGCACGACCTGACCGGGCAGAACCCGCTGGAGCTGACCGGACGAAGTGCGGTGATGGTCCAGAACAGCGTCGGACTTCTGGCGGTCTGGGCGCTGACGCTGGCTCTGATCCTGGGGGCGATCCAGATCGGGCGGCGCATCGGCGGGGGCTTTGCCACCGGGCCGGTGATGCTGTCCTTCCTGGCCATCGCCGCAGGCTACCATGCCGCGCATTATCTGGTGATGTTGCTGACCGCAGGGCAATACACGCTGGCCGCGCTAAACGACCCGATGTTCACCGGCGACACCTGGCTTGGCCTGCCGCCCTTCTACGTCTCGATGGGGTTCCTGACCGACCCCCGCGTGATGCCGCTGATCTACGCCGCACAGTTCGCCGCAATCCTTGGCGCGCATCTTCTGGCCGTGCTTCTGGGACTGAAGCTTGCGGGGCAGGGCGCGCGGGCGCGCGCGCATCTGCCGATGACCGCGCTGATGGTCGGCTACACCGTGTTGGGCCTGTGGCTTTTGTCCACCGCCCGGACGGGATGACATTTCGACGGACCGGATCACCGGCCGCCAACCGAAGGCCCTGAAGAGGCCGCAACAGTGGAGAGACGGACATGACAAGCGGATTTCTGGCACCCACCCGGCGCGGCCTCTTGCTGGCAGGGGGGGCGGGGCTTCTGGCCTCGGCGCTGCCGGGCCATGTCGGGGCGCAGGCGGCACCGATCAAGATCGGTTTCCAGCTGCACCGGACCGGGATCGGCGCCTCTTACGGCCGCTGGTATGAGCGCACCGCGCAAGCGGCGCTCAAGGTCATCAACGACGGCGGCGGCATCGGTGGTCGTCCGGTCGAGATCTTGTTCGAGGATGACGCGACCGACCCCAAGCGCGGATCGGAAGTCGTTGACAAGCTGACACAATCAGATGGCTGCGACGTGGTGATGGGCACGCTGTTCAGCCATGTCGTCATCGGGTCCGCCCCCCGCGCGGGCGAGTTGAAGGTGCCTTACCTTGTCTGTTCCGAAGGCTACCACGTTGCCAGCGGCATGCTGAACCGCTGGACCTTGCAGCCCGGCATCACCGATGTGCGCAGCCAGATTTCCGCGATGGCCCCTTGGGTCGGGGCGAACCTTGGCAAGAAGGTCACCATGATCTTCCCGGACTTCGCCTTTGGCCACGATCACCGCGATTTCTTCACCGCCGCGATGGCGGCCCAAGGCGGCGAGGTGATCGCCCAGATCGCGATCCCGCCGACCGAGACCAGCTTCACCCGCTATTTCCCGCAGATCCCGGCGGAAACCGAGGTGCTTTATCACGTCATGGTCGGCCCCGCCGTGCTGACCTTCGTCAAGGAGTTGGGTGAATTCTACGGCTCGGGTGCAAAGCCGCAGATCTTCGGCTTCATTGACAGCCTAGAGGCCGTGGACACCGCGACCCCGGGCCTGGAATTCCTGGAAGGCACCCATTTCTGGGAAGCGCACAACCGGGTGAAACCGGCCGATGCCGGCGAACACGAGGCCGCCTACCGCGCCGCCGTCGGCGTGGACGACAATGGCGCCAGCGTCAGCGATGCGGCGGATGTGGCGACCTACAGCCACATGTTCTCGACCTGGGAGACACTGTTCGCGATCAAGGCCGGGATGGAGGCCGCAGGCTACACCGGCCCCGCCGACCGGCAGAAATTCGTCGAGGCGATGGAGGCGATGACCGACCTGCCCTACGGCATCGAACGGCCGCAAGGGGCGAAGCTGTTCAATGGCCGGACGCACCAGGTCTTTGGCACCCAGAACATCAGTCAGGTTCAGGGCGGCAAGCTGGTGCGGGTGCATCAGACCAGCATGGCGGATGGTGCTTACGAGGATTCTGTCGACTACACGACGATGGCGTTCTGAGAACGAAGATGAACAGCAGGGCATCAGGCGCTTCCCTCCCCCCTCGGTGGGGGAGGGAGAGGGTGGGGGGGCTGCCACGCGACCGCCGCCGGTTGCCCCCCACCCCCATCCCCTCCCCACGGGGGGGAGGGGAAGCGCCCGGTCCGGCGGGCGGCGCTCTTGCCTGCCGCGCAGGCCGGGGCGCCTGATGGCCTTCGGACCCTTCCTGCTGCTTGCCCTGATGGAGGGGCTGGTGACCTCAGCCATCCTTGCGCTGGCGGCGGCGGGGCTGAGCCTTGTCTTCGGCGTCATGCGGGTGGTGAACGTCGCGCATGGCGAGTTCTTCATGCTGGGCGCGGTCCTGGCCTGGGCGGTCGCGGCGGTGGTTCCCGGCCCGCCCGCACTGGCCTTTGTCGCGGCCCTGGTCGTGGCACCGCTTCTGGTCGCAGCCCTTGCCGCCGCCGCCGACGGGCTGATCCTGAAGCGGCTGAACTACGACCCGGAGGCGACGATCGTCGCCACCATCGGCCTTCTCTACATGATCCAGCAGGCAACCCTCAGCCTTTATGGCCCGAACGCCAACCCGGTGCCGGCGCCCTTCGACTGGCGCATCCAGCTGCCGTGGTTCGGCTATTCCGGCTACAAGCTTTTCGTCGTCCTTGCCGCCGGGCTGGTCCTTCTGGCGCTCTGGGCCGTCATGACCCGCACCAAAGCGGGCCTCGTGATGCGCGCGACGCAAGTGGACCGCACGACAGCGCGATCCTTCGGCATCAATGTCGATCGCGTCTACATGGGCACCTTTGCCCTTGGTGCCGGCCTTGCGGCGCTTGCCGGAGTGCTGATCGTCCCGGTGCAGCAGGCGCACTACCTGATGGGGGGCGATCCGCTTCTCTTGTCCTTCATCGTCGTGATCATCGGTGGGCTTGGGTCCTTGCGCGGCACCTTGATCGCGGCCCTTGTCATCGGCCTGTCGGACGGCGTGATCTCGATGTTCTTCTCGCCGACACTGGCCAAGATTCTTGCCACGCTTCTGGTGGCGATGGTGCTGGTGTTCCGCCCGCAGGGCCTGTTCGGAGCGAAGGCGTGAAGGTCTGGGCGCTTCACCTTACGCTGCTGGCAGTCCTGGTCACTGCACCGTTCTGGCTGTCGCCCTACCACGCCACCAACCTGTCGCGGATCATGGTGCTGGCGGTCTTTGCCATGGGCTACAATCTTGCCTTCGGTTACACCGGGCTTCTCAGCCTTGGCCACGCCCTTTTCCTTGCAGCCGGAATGTATGCGGCGGGCCTTGCGGCCCAGTTGTGGGGCTGGACCGCTGGACCGGCCCTGATCGCGGCCATCGCAGCCGGAGGTCTGATGGCCGCCGCCGCAGGCCTTCTGGCGCTGCGCACCGCCGGGGTCAGTTTCATGATCGTGACGCTGATGTTCGCGCAGGCCGGATACCTGACCATCCTCTACTTCGGCCCGATCACCGGGGGCGACGAAGGCTTTACCATCCCCGCCGCCAGCCGCAGCTTCGCGGGCTTCGACCTTTCGACCGACCGGCCCCGGTTCCTTGCCGCCCTTGCGATCTTCTCTGTGGGACTGCTTGCCAGCCTTGCCATTGTCCGCTCGTCCTTCGGCCGCACGCTTGTGGCCTTGCGCGAGAATGAAGAAAGGTCGCGGATGCTGGGCTACAACCCCTTCGCCGTGAAGCTGGCGGCCCTGACGCTGTCGGGGCTGTATGCCGGTGCGGCCGGGGGGGCCTATGCCCTTCTCTTCGGCTATGCCGGCGCAAGTTTTGCCACCATCCAGTATTCGATCCTGCCGATGCTGTACGTCCTGCTGGGCGGGGCGGGAACCGTGCTTGGCCCCTTCCTTGGCGCCCTTCTGATGTTCGCGCTGATCGAGACCGCGTCGGGCCTGACCTCGGCCTATCTGTTTCTCGTCGGGCTGGCGCTGGTCGTCCTCGTGCTGTTCGCCCCCCGGGGGATCCTTGGCACGATCCGGGAAAGGTGGGCCAGATGGCTGCCCTGATCGAAACGCGCGACCTGACCCTGCATTTCGGCGGGCTTCGCGCGGTGGACGGGATCGACTTCGCGCTGCACCCCGGCGAGATTCATGCCCTCATCGGCCCGAATGGCGCCGGCAAGACCACCTTCGTCAGCCTTCTGTCCGGCCGGCTTCAGCCGCAGGCGGGCCGGATCGCCATGGCGGGTGAGGACATCACCCGGCTTCCCGCCCATGCCCGCGTCCGGAAGGGCATCGCCTACACGTTCCAGATCACCTCGATCTTCCCGCGCCTGTCGGTCTTCGACAATGTGGCACTTGCGGTGCAATCGCGCGGGACCAGGGACCTTGCGGCCAGAACCCGCGCCGCCCTTGCCCGGGTTGGCCTGAAGCCGCTGGAAGCGCAGGAAGCCCAGACCCTCAGCTACGGTCACCAGCGCCTCTTGGAACTGGCGATGGGTCTGGCGCTTGACCCCCGCGTCCTGATCCTGGACGAGCCGACCCAAGGCCTTGCCGCCTCGGAAATCGACGGTTTCAAGGCGCTGGTCGAAAGCCTGGTTCCCGCAACGACCGTGCTTCTGATCGAGCACAACATGGAGGTGGTGATGGACGTAGCCACCCGCATCACCGTGCTGAACTTCGGCAAGGTGCTGGCCTTTGGCACTCCGGCCGAGATCCGGGCGAACCCCGCCGTGCAGGAGGCCTATCTTGGCGCTTGACGTGCAGGACCTTGTCGCAGGTTACGGTGCTGTCACCGTGCTGAACGGCGTCACCTTCCGGGCCGAACCGGGGCAGGTGACCTGCATCATGGGCCGCAACGGCGTCGGCAAATCCACGCTGCTGAAATGCCTGATGGGTCTTGTTCCGGCAACCTCGGGCATGGTCGGTCTGGACGGCGCCCCGCTGCAAGGCCTGCCCGCACATCTGGTGCCACGGCAGGGCCTTGCCTTCGTGCCGCAGGGCCGGCGCCTCTTCGGGCCGCTGACCGTGGCCGAGAACCTTGCAATCGGCGGCCTCGTCACCGGGAACGACCCGGCCCGGCTTGACCGCATCCTGACGCTGTTCCCCCGACTGCGCGAACGGCTTGGCCAGACCTCGGCCACCCTGTCGGGCGGCGAACAGCAGATGCTGGCCATCGCCCGCGCGCTGTGTCTTGACCCCAAGGTCCTTTTGCTGGACGAGCCGACCGAGGGCCTGCAGCCGTCGATGATCGCCCTTATCCAAGAGGCGGTGCTGACGCTGAAACGCGGCGGCGTCGCGGTGGTTCTGGTCGAACAGCGGGTCGATGCGGTGCTGCGGCTGGCCGACACCGTGGCGTTCATGCGGGCCGGGCGGATCGAAGAGTCCATGCCGGCCAAGGGGTTGCGCCCTGACGCGCCGGCCTTCCGAACCTATGTGGGTGTATGAATGAACGATCGCGCAGGGCCCGGGCTTGTAGCTGGCGTCGATGTGGGGGGCACCTTCACCGATCTGGTGATCTTCGATCCGGCGGGGGGCGGCGTGCGCCTTGCCAAGGTGCCGACGACCCTGCCCAATCAGGCCGGCGGGGTTCTGGCCGCCTTCGACGCCGCCGGGGCCGATCTTGCCGATCTCGACCTGATCGTCCACGGCACCACGACGACGACCAACGCGGTTCTGGAACGCCGGTTGTCGCGGACCGGCCTGATCACCACGCAAGGCTTTCGCGACGTGCTGGAACTTGGCCGCCGCACCAGACCGCAGGCCTACGGGATGCGTGGCCACTTCACCCCGATCATCCCGCGCGACCTGCGGCTAGAGGTTCCCGAACGGATGGATGCACAAGGCCGCGTCCTGACACCGCTTGACGAGGACGCCCTGCGCGCCGCCGTCCTGCAGCTTCTGGGGCAGGGTTGCGA
>JANOER010000219.1:0-2212 GCA_031441285.1 Rhodobacterales bacterium | reverse complement strand
CCATGCTGGAGGATTGATGGCGCGGACAAGGGCCAAACCACCGATTTTTCTGGGCCGCGCGTCCTATCGGCGGCGGCGCCTCAGGGATGCGGCGCGCCTCTTGCCGGTTCTGGGCCTTTTGCTTCTTTTGCTGCCGCTGTTCTGGACAGCCGACGCCCGGATCAGCCTTGCCTCGGGGGATGTGATCTATTTCTTTTCGGTCTGGCTGCTGTTGATCGGCCTCGCCGCTGGCCTTGCGCCTGGACTCCGCCGGGGTGACGGCGACGGTGACGGCGATTGGACGAAAGAAGAAGAGGACTGACATGCCCTTCAACCTTCTTGTCGCGGCTTGCCTGCTGTATGTCATCTTCCTTTTCGCCGTCGCCTTCATCGTCGAGCGTCGGGCACAGGCCGGGCGCCTGGGCTGGCTGCGCTCCCCCCTGGTCTACACGCTGTCGCTGTCGATCTACTGTACGGCCTGGACCTTCTACGGCGCGGTCGGCTACGCGGCCCGCGCGGGACTGGAATACCTGACGATCTACTTCGGCCCGACGCTGGTGTTCGTCGGCTGGTGGTGGCTTTTGCGCAAGCTGGTCCGGATCGGGCGGCAATACCGGGTGACCTCGATTGCCGACCTGATCTCGGCGCGCTTTGGCAAGTCGAATACGCTGGGCGTGATCGTCACGCTGATCGCCGTCGTGGCCGCAACGCCCTATATCGCGTTGCAGCTTCAGTCGGTGGTGCTGGCGTTCGGGGTCTTTGCCAGTGTCCCCACCGATGGCAGCGCCGCACTGGACGCCAGCCAGACCGCGTTCTGGGTTGCGGTCGGGTTGGCACTGTTCACCATCCTGTTCGGCACCCGCAACCTTGACGCCAAAGAGCAGCACCACGGCATCGTCACCGCCATCGCGGTCGAGGCGGTGGTCAAGCTGGTGGCCTTGCTGGCGGTGGGGTCGTTCGTCGTCTGGGGCATCGCCGGCGGGGTCGGCGACATCATCGCCCGGATCGACGCGGCCGACCTTGGCGCCTGGCAGGTGCAACCGGGACGCTGGACCGGGCTGATCTTCCTGTCGGCGGTCGCAGTCATCACCCTGCCGCGGATGTTTCAGGTCATGGTGGTGGAAAACGATGACGAGGGGCACCTCGCGCGGGCCAGCTGGGCCTTCCCGCTTTACCTCTTGTTGATGAGCATCTTCATTGTTCCGATCGCGGTTGTCGGGCTGGAGCGGCTGCCCGCCGGGTCCAATCCCGACATGTTCGTGCTGACCCTGCCTTTGTCCGAAGGGCAGGGCGGTCTGGCGATGCTGGCCTTTCTTGGCGGGTTCTCGTCGGCCACCTCGATGGTCATCGTGGAATCCATCGCGCTTGCCACGATGATCTCGAACCACATCGTCATTCCCTTGTGGCTGCGCTTGCGTCCCGCGGCCGGGGCGGGGGACGACTTGCGCTTCGTGGTCCTGATGGCGCGGCGGCTGGCGATCGCGGCGGTGCTGGCGCTTGGCTACGGCTATTATCGGGTGACCGGCGGGTCAGCCGCGCTGGCCGCGATCGGGCTGATCGCCTTTCTGGGCGTGGCCCAGGTTCTGCCAGCACTGGTCGGGGGCCTGTTCTGGCGCGGGGCCACGCGGGTCGGGGCGATCCTCGGCCTGCTGACCGGCTTCACGATCTGGGCCTACACGTCCTTCCTGCCCTCGTTCGGTCCGGGGGCCGTGCTGTCCGAGGCGATCTTTTCGGACGGGCTGCTTGGCCTGTCCTGGTTGCGCCCGCAGGCGCTGTTCGGCACCGAGGGGATGGATCCGCTGACCCACGCCCTGTTCTGGTCGCTGGCGCTGAACAGTGCCGCGTTCTGCGCGGGGTCGCTTCTGACCTTTCCGGGGCCGGTGGAACGGGTGCAGGGCGCGGCCTTCGTCAATGTCTTCGAGGGCGGTGCCGGTCCGCGGCACTGGGCGCGGGGCCAGGCCGAGCCCGAGGCGCTGTTGACCATGGCGCAGCGCATCCTGGGCGACGAGGCGGCGCAACTGCTGTTCCAGACCGCCGCGCGCGATCAGGGCAAGGACGGCTTCCTGCCCGATCCGACCCCGGCGTTTCTGGATGCGCTTGAGGCCAGGCTGTCCGGGTCGGTCGGGGCGGCCACGGCGCATGCGAAGATCAGCCAGCTGGTCGGCCGCGCCGCCGTGAACGCCGAGGACCATATGGCGGTGGCCAGCGAATCGGCGCAGATCATGGAATATTC
>JANOER010000218.1:0-3205 GCA_031441285.1 Rhodobacterales bacterium | reverse complement strand
GCTGACCGCTGCCGGAATGACCGCCGACATGGTGGATGTCGTGGTGCTGACCCACATGCACGGCGACCACATCGGCGGGCTGATGGGTGCGGACGGGGTGACCCCTACCTTTGTCAACGCCCGCTACATCACCGGGGCCGTGGAACACAACCACTGGTCCGGCGCCGCGAACGAGGGTTTCGACAAGAACGTGAAGCCCCTGGCCGACAAGATCACCTTCCTGGACGACGCTGGCCGCGTGGCCGGCGGGATCACCGGCATGGCCGCCTTCGGCCATTCACCCGGCCACATGGTCTATCACGTCGAATCGGACGGTCAGCGCCTGATGATCACCGCTGATACCGCGAACCACTATGTCTGGTCGCTGCAACGCCCCGACTGGGAGGTGCGCTTCGACGCCGACAAGGCCGCGGCAGCAGCCACCCGGCGGGCGGTCTTCGGCCAGATCGCGGCCGACCGGATCCCCTTCATCGGCTACCACATGCCCTTCCCCGGAATCGGTTTTGTCGAGCCGACGGGCGACGGTTTCCGCTATGTTCCGGCCAGCTATCAGATGATGCTGAACGGCTGACCCCTGACCCAAATTCCTTAAGCAAGGAATTTGCCAAAAATTCTTGCTAAAGAATTTTGCCCCCGGCGACCACCGTCGGGGGCAGTTCCATTTCCGGCGCAAGCGTCTATGATAGCGGTAACAGCCACAGGTGCCGCATGACCCAAAGCCCGATCCTGACCCTGACGCTCAACCCCGCGCTCGACATGGCGACCGAGGTGCATGACCTGGTGCCCGGTCACAAGCTGCGCTGTTCGGAGCCGCAACTTGA
This sequence comes from Rhodobacterales bacterium, assembly GCA_031441285.1. GTDB lineage: Bacteria > Pseudomonadota > Alphaproteobacteria > Rhodobacterales > Rhodobacteraceae > Tabrizicola. The sequence goes on along the minus strand of JANOER010000218.1, from coordinate 2,384 downwards.
TCCCGGCGGCGGCGGGCTGAACGTCAGCCGTGCGATCAAGGCTCTGGGCGGCGACAGTCTGGCGCTTGTCGCCATCGGCGGCCTGACCGGCGACCGGCTGGCCGGGCTGATCCGGGCGGAGGGTGTCACCTTCCTGTCCATTCTCGGCCCCGGGGAAACCCGGCAGTCCCTGACCGTAAGCGAAGCGTCCACCGGCAAGCAGTACCGTTTCATGCTGCCCGGTCCGGTCTGGGGCGAGGCGGAGCGGGCCCGCGTCTTCACGCTTTTGCGCGCCACCGCACGGCCGGGCGGGATTTCGGTGATCTCCGGCAGCCAGCCTCCGGGCGTGCCGGTGGATTTCCCGTCGCAGCTTGCCGCCTCGATGCCGGAAAGCCGGGTCGTGCTTGACACGTCCGGCGCCACCCTGACCGAAGCGGTGCGCCATCCGATCCCCGGCCTCGATGTGTTGCGTATGGACGGCGAGGAGGGTGAGGCGCTGGCAGGGCACCTCCTGCCCAACCGCGAGGATACGGCGGCTTTCGCCCAGTCCCTGGTTCATGCCGGGGTCGCAAGGACGGTCATCGTCGCCCGGGGTGCCGATGGCAACGTCCTGGCGGACAAGGACAGCCGGCTCTTCGCCAACGCCGCCAGGGTGCGGGTGAAGTCCACCGTTGGCGCGGGCGACAGCTTTGTCGCGGCCTTTGTGCTGGCCCTGTCGCGCGGCCAGTCCAATGCCGAGGCACTGGCGCTGGGGTCCGCAGCCGCTTCGGCAGCCGTCACCAGCGACGCGACCCAGCTTTGCCGCCCCGAGGACGTGATGCGCCTTCTGCCGGAATGCGTGGTGAGCGAGGTCTGACACCCAGACGGGCACAGTGCCCGTCCTACCGGTCGAACCCCGTCACCGTCAGGCCCTGATGGCGCACTTTTTCGGCCAGCCCCATCCGGTCGATCCAATCTTGCATCGCGTCTGAAACCGGGCCGAAAAGCTGGATCTCGGCCAGGTCGGCCGCGCTTCGCAGCGCCGCCATCTCGGGCCAGCCTATGATGATGTCATGATGCCCGACCCAGGCTTCGGGACCGTCATAGGTCACGACCGCGCGGCCCATGTCGGGCGTCGAGCGAAAGAACCGGTAGCTTCGCACACCCGGATGTCCCTCGTCCCTGACCCGCGCGACCAGTGTGGCAACAGCCGTCTCGAAACCCGCACCGTCGCGCAGCTGGTAGGTGTTGACGACGATGACTTCAGCCATCATCGCGCCAGCGGTTGACGATCGGATAGCGGCGGTCCAGCCAGAAGGCCTTCTGCGTCAGCCGCACCCCCGGCGCCGCCTGAAAGCGCTTGTATTCGGCCAGATACAACAGGTGCTCGACCTTCTTCACCACCGCCCGGTCAAAGCCCAGCGCCACGATGTCGACAACCGACATCTCTTTTTCCACCAGCCCCTCAAGGATCGCGTCCAGCACCTCATAGGGCGGCAGGCTGTCGTCGTCGCGCTGGTTCGCGCGCAGTTCGGCGCTGGGAGGCTTTTCGATGATCCGGGCGGGGATCACCTCACCAGCCGGGCCTTTCATCCAGGGCCGGTGGTTGGCGTTGCGCCACTTCGCGGTCAGGAACATCCGGGTCTTGTACATGTCCTTGACCGGGTTGTAGCCGCCGTTCATGTCGCCATAGATCGTGCAATAGCCGACCGCCATTTCCGACTTGTTGCCGGTGGTCAGAAGCATCTCGCCAAATTTGTTGGACAGCGCCATCAACATCACGCCCCGCAGGCGCGACTGGATGTTTTCCTCGGTGATCCCGGCTTCGGTTCCGGCAAACAGCGGCGCCAGCGCCGCACCCACCGCGCCTTGCGCGCCCGAGATCGGCACCGTGTCCAGCCGGCAGCCCAGCGTCCGCGCCGCGGCCGAGGCATCCTCCAGCGAATGGGCGCTGGTGAATTCGGACGGCAGCATCACGCAGCGCACGTTTTCCGGTCCCAACGCATCCACCGCCATCGCCGCGACAATTGCACTGTCGATCCCGCCGGACAGCCCAAGCAGCGCCTGCTTGAACCCGGTCTTGCGCATGTAGTCGCCCAAGGCCATCACGCAGGCGCGGTAGTCCGCCTCGCCGATCGGCGGGATTTCACTGATCTCGCCCTGATCCGCGCGCCAGCCGTCCGGACCGCGCCGGAAGGTGGTCATCACCAGGGCCTCGTCGAACTGCGGGAGTTGTGCCGCCAGCCGCCCGCCGGGATTGAGGACCATGGACGATCCATCAAACACCTGGTCGTCCTGCCCGCCAACCATGTTGAGATAGACCAGCGGCAACCCGGTCTCGACCACGCGGGACACCATCAGGTTCAACCGCAGGTTCGGCTTGCCCCGGTGATAGGGGCTGCCGTTCGGGATCAGAAGGATCTCGG
>JANOER010000217.1:0-7117 GCA_031441285.1 Rhodobacterales bacterium | reverse complement strand
ATACTCAACAGTAAAACGCTGGATTGCAGACATAAAATCTGGGAATCAATCATTTGAAGACGTACATCGTTCTAGTCGACCAATGACGGTTTTTGGACCCGGAGACTTGACCGCGTAGCCAAAGCCAGCTCCGGGCGCTTGCCAATGCCCTGAGACGCTTGCCGCATGATGCCGCATAGCGTGATCTTGCTATTGCATATCAGACCCCCCATCCCCCATGTTCCCGGCATGGAGGCCGCGAACCGCCTCCAAGGACAAATGAGGACATCATGACGAAGTTCATCCTTCTGGCCATTGCCGCCGCCGCCCTTGCGGCTCCCGCATTTGCGGGCGATCCGGCGGCGGGCGAGGACGGGTTCAAGAAGTGCAAGGCCTGCCATTCGATCATTGCCCCCGACGGGACCGAGATCCAGAAGGGCGGGCGCACCGGGCCGAACCTTTACGGCATCATCGGACGGGCCGTTGCGTCGGACCCCGACCATGCCTACGGCGAGTCGCTCGCGGCGCTTGGTGCTACGGGGGCGGTCTGGGACGAAGCCAGCCTGGTCGCCTATGCGGCGGATCCGGCGGCCTACCTGAAATCGGCCCTTGGCGATGACGGAGCGAAATCGAAGATGTCCTTCAAGCTGGCCTCCGGAGGCGAAGATATCGCGGCCTATCTCGCGTCCGCCGCGCAGTAAGCATCCGGCTCTCTTGGAAACAGGCGCGGTCCCGCAAGGGCCGCGCCTTTTGCATGGCACCCCGGAAATCTGTTTCCCCGAAATCTGGCCCCTGCGGCAAAGTCAGACATTGCGACCTGGTGCCCGCGCGGCTAAAGACTGCTTGCAAGGGAACCGGGCGGTCCATCATCGCGGGCCGTATCACGGGACGTCAGTGAAGACCGAAAAGCGGGAGAAGCCCATGGCGGACGCAGCCATTCACGGCCACGAACATCACAAGCCGAATTTCTTTGTTCGCTGGTTCATGTCGACGAACCACAAGGACATCGGGATTCTCTACCTCTTCGCCGGGGGTCTGGTCGGTCTGATCTCGGTCATCTTCACCGTCTACATGCGGATGGAGCTGATGCATCCCCAGGTCCAGTACATGTGCCAGGAAGGCATGCGGCTGGTCGCCAATCCCGATGCGGTCTGCACGCCGAACGGGCATATCTGGAACGTGACGATCACTGCTCACGGCATCCTTATGATGTTCTTCGTGGTGATCCCGGCGCTTTTCGGCGGCTTTGGCAACTATTTCATGCCGCTGCAGATCGGCGCGCCGGACATGGCGTTCCCGCGGATGAACAACCTGTCGTTCTGGCTTTACATCGCCGGCACCTCGCTGGCCGTGGCCTCGCTCTTCGCCCCAGGCGGCGGCGGCGACCTTGGCACCGGCGCGGGCGTGGGCTGGGTGCTTTACCCGCCGCTCTCGACCACGGCCGAGGGCGGCTATGCGATGGATCTTGCGATCTTCGCCGTGCACCTGTCGGGTGCCTCGTCGATCCTGGGCGCGATCAACATGATCACCACCTTCCTCAACATGCGCGCTCCGGGCATGACGCTGCACAAGGTGCCGCTCTTTGCCTGGTCGATTTTCGTCACCGCCTGGCTGATCCTGCTGGCGCTGCCGGTGCTGGCCGGCGCGATCACCATGCTGCTGACCGACCGCAACTTCGGCACCACCTTCTTCTCGCCCTCGGGCGGGGGTGACCCGGTGCTGTACCAGCACATCCTGTGGTTCTTCGGCCACCCGGAAGTCTACATCATCATCCTGCCAGCCTTCGGGATCATCTCTCAGGTCATCGCGACCTTCAGCCGCAAGCCGATCTTCGGCTACCTGCCGATGGTCTATGCGATGGTGGCGATCGGCGCGCTTGGCTTCGTCGTCTGGGCGCACCACATGTACACCGCCGGGATGAGCCTGACCCAGCAGTCCTATTTCATGCTGGCCACCATGGTCATCGCGGTGCCCACGGGGATCAAGATCTTCTCCTGGATCGCCACGATGTGGGGCGGGTCGGTCACATTCGAGACGCCGATGCTGTTTGCCTTCGGCTTCCTCTTTCTGTTCACCGCCGGGGGCGTCACCGGGATTGTGCTGTCGCAGGCCGCCGTCGACCGCGCCTATCACGACACCTACTATGTGGTCGCCCACTTCCACTATGTGATGTCTCTGGGGGCCGTGTTCGGGATCTTTGCCGGGGTCTACTTCTGGATCGGCAAGATGTCGGGCCGCCAGTATCCCGAATGGGCCGGCAAGCTGCACTTCTGGGCGATGTTCATCGGGTCGAACCTGACCTTCTTCCCGCAGCACTTCCTGGGCCGTCAGGGCATGCCGCGCCGCTACATCGACTACCCCGAGGCGTTCGCTTACTGGAACTGGTTCTCGTCGATCGGGGCGTTCCTGTCCGTCGCGTCCTTCGTATTCTTCATCGGCATCGTGTTCTACACCTTGCTCGCGGGCCGTCGCATCACCCAGAACAACTACTGGAACGAATACGCCGACACGCTGGAATGGACGCTGCCGTCGCCGCCGCCCGAACATACGTTCGAACAGCTTCCCAAGCGTGAAGACTGGGACAAGTCGCACGCACACTGACCGCCGCGACAGACATCGGCCCCGGGACCACAATCCCGGGGCTTTTTCTTTTTCCCCCGGAGGGTTCGAATGCGGCTCGTCCTGTTTTTCGCGACCCTGATTGTCGTAGCCCTCGCGGCCTATCTGTCGGTTGCAGGCTTCTTCCTCGCCCGCACGGTTGCAACAGTGCTGACCGTCACCCCTCCCACCGCACTTGAACGCGCGACCGAGGCACCGACCGATCCACTGGCCCTTGGCTTTCGTGGCAACCCGATGGTCGCCCTGTCCCTGCCCTTCGAGGTCGTTGCGATCGAGACGCAGCTTGGCCCGGCCGAAGCCTGGTTCGTGCCGGCCAACGGCGCCGAAAGCGGCCGCGCAATCTATGTCCACGGCATCGGTGGCGCGCGTGAGGATGGCTATCGCCACCTGTCCTTGCTGCACAAGGCAGGATGGTCGGTGTTGCTGGTAAGCTATCGCAACGATGACGACGCCCCCCAGGCGTCCGAGGGGACCTATGGCATGGGCCTTCTGGAATGGCCCGACCTTGAGGCTGCGGTGGAATGGTCGTCCCGCGGTCCGGACGGACCCGGTCTGCTGATTGTGGCCGACTCGATGGGGGCGGCAATCCTGGGGCAGTTCATGGCTCAAAGCCCCTTGGCCGACCGGGTGTCAGCCGTGGCCCTCGACAGCCCCGCGCTCAGCTTCAGGGCGGTCATCGGCCACCTTGCCACCCAGAGCGGTCAGCCCATGCCCTACGCCATTGCGCCTATAGCTGCCCTTCTGGTGCCCCGTACGACCGGCTTGCCGTTGACAGAGGCCGAAGTTGCGCCGGTCTTCGCTGCCTTTGCCGGCCCGCTTTTCCTGGCCCACGGCGCGGGCGACCAGCTGATGCCGATCGGTCCATCCCTGGACCTTGCCCAGACGCGGTCGGGCAAGACGGTTGTGCACTGGACCGAAGCTGCCCATCTTAGCTCCTTCACCGACGACCCGGCGGCCTACGAGGCCGCATTCACTGCGTTTTTATCCTCTGTCGAAGGCTGACCCGGCATCCCTGCGACGACCGGGCGCTTTCCTTTCACAAGCAAGTCAATATCGTCTCGCAATGCCCTATGAATGGTTGCCCTCCAACGACGACGAACACCGGCTGCATCTGTGGCCGCACCGGTCGCTGACCCAGCGCGGCTTTGTCTGGTTCCTGGGGGTGACCGCCGCCCTGATCGCCTTGCCGCTGCTGTTCGTCCTTGGCAAACCGGTGGTCTGGGCGCTGCTTCCGTTTCTGGTCGCAGCGTTGGGCGCGCTGTGGTTCGCGCTGCGCAAGAACGGCCGCGATCGCGATATCCTTGAGGATCTGACCCTCTCGCCGGCCAGGGTGACCCTTGTGCGCCACGGTCCCGGCGGCAAAAGGCAGGACTGGGAAGCCAATCCGCACTGGCTGCGGGTGACGCTGCACCCGGAAGGCGGACCGGTGCCGCACTATCTGACGCTGAAAGGCAAGGGCCGCGAGGTCGAGCTGGGCGCCTTCCTGTCCGAAGGGGAACGCGTCGACCTTGGCCGCGAGCTGACCGCACGACTTGCCAGCCTGCGCTGACGCGGTTTCAAACCCCGCGCCGGCCGGCCGCTGATCAAGCCCTTGCAGGCTTCCTACGCTGGGCCAAACGAAGAAAGCCCGCAAGGGCTTGATGAGTGACACCGACCAGGACCGGACGCGGGCCAAGACTGGGCAGGGCTGGCTTACCCAAGCTGCCCCTTGACCAGCGCGCCGACCGCGCCGAAGTCCATCTGTCCGGTGTGGCGCGCTTTCAGCGCCGCCATCACCTTGCCGACATCGCGGATGCTGACCGCACCGGTCTCGGCGACGGCCGCAGCAATCGCTGTGGCGACTTCGTCCGCGTCCAGCTGGCGGGGGAGGAACTCCTGGATCACCCCGATCTCGGCCAGTTCCTTTTCCGCCAGCTCCAGCCGCCCGCCCTCTTCATAGGCCTTGGCCGATTCCAGGCGTTGCTTGACCATCTTGCCCATGATCTGCAGGATTTCCGGCTCACCCACCTCGCCCGAGCCTTCCTCGCCCCGCAGCGCGATCTCGCGATCCTTGATCGCGGCATTGATCAGCCGCAATGTCGAAAGTCGGTCAGCCTGTTTCGCCCTCATGGCGTCTTTCAGGGCCGTCTGCAGACGGTCGCGCAACAGCATGGTCATGTATCCCGGTGGTTTCCCCGGTTTTGGACCATACGCGCAACCGCGCGGGACCGCAACCACCGCTGCTTTTTTCAAATCATTGATTACAATAGATAATCCTTTTCCCAGCCGGGCTTGACCCTTCCCCCCCCTGCCCGTAGTTTCCGCCCAATCTGCCGATAGGAGAGTCGCCCATGCCCGCGTCGCGCGATGCTACCGCCTGCCTTGCCCTGGCCGACGGCACACTCTTTTACGGCAAAGGCTTCGGCGCCGTGGGCGAGACGGTTGCGGAACTGGTGTTCAACACCGCCATGACCGGCTACCAGGAAATCATGACCGACCCGTCCTATGCCGGCCAGGTCGTGACCTTCACGTTCCCCCACATCGGCAACACCGGTGTCACGGCCGAGGACAACGAGACGGCAACTCCATCCGCCGCCGGGATGGTGGTGAAGTGGGACCCGACACAGCCGTCAAACTGGCGCGCGACGGGCGAGTTGACCGACTGGCTGACCCGGATCGGACGAATCGGGATCGGCGGGGTCGACACCCGGCGCCTGACACGGGCGATCCGCCAGCAGGGCGCGCCGCATGTGGCGCTGGCCTATGACCCCGAAGGCCGTTTCGACATCGAACGTCTGGTGGCCAAGGCCCGGGCCTGGAAGGGCCTGGTCGGCCTCGACCTCGCCCGCGATGTGACCTGCGCCCAAAGCTACCGCTGGGACGAGATGCGCTGGGCCTGGCCCGAGGGTTACACCCGCCGGACCGGACCCGGTTTCCGCGTCGTGGCCATCGACTACGGCGCCAAGCGCAACATCCTGCGCTGTCTTGCCTCGGCTGGCTGCGAGGTCACCGTGCTTCCGGCCAGTGCCACGGCCGACGAGGTGCTGGCGCTCAACCCCGAAGGCGTGTTCCTGTCGAATGGCCCGGGTGATCCGGCCGCGACCGGAACCTATGCCGTGCCGATGATCCGGGGGGTGCTGGCCCGCGACCTGCCGCTGTTCGGCATCTGCCTTGGCCATCAGATGCTGGCGCTGGCGCTGGGCGCGCAGACCCGGAAGATGAACCATGGTCACCACGGCGCAAACCACCCGGTAAAGGATCTGACCACCGGCAAGGTCGAGATCACCTCGATGAACCACGGCTTTACCGTCGACGCCGATACGCTGCCGGACGGGGTCAGCGAAACTCATGTCAGCCTTTTCGATGGCACGAATTGCGGCATCGCGGTGGATGGCAAACCAGTTTTCTCGGTCCAGCACCACCCCGAAGCCTCGCCGGGCCCGCAGGACAGCTTCTATCTTTTCGAACGTTTCGCAGCCGCCATGCAGGAACGCCGCTCGGCCTGAGGATATCTTAACCGGCCTTAACCTGCTGTTAACCGGATCGACGCAGCCTGATCTCCGGGCGGACACCGGAGGCGGCATGCGAATTCAGCCGGACTTGGACCATGATATGGACAGGGCTGCGGGGCCAGGCCAGCCCGGAGCCCGCAGGCCTGTTGCGGCCGGGCTGCTGCGCGCGGGCGTGGTCTCGGCGGACGACCTGGTCAACGCGCTTGCCCACAACGGCCGCGAAGCCGCCCGCCTGCCCGAGATTCTGCGCACCCGCGGCCTTGTCGGCGAACATGACCTGCTTCTGGCCACGGCGCAAAGCTGGGGACTTGGGATGGTCGACCTTGCGGTGACCCTGCCAGATCCCCGGCTGGTCGATGCGGTCGGCGCGAAAGCGTGCCTGCGCCACGGACTGGTGCCATGGCGTCGGGTCGGGGATGTCACCGTGGTTGCCCTGTCGCGGCCCGAGGATTTCGCCGGGCTGCGTCCCATGCTGGAGGCGCTGCTTGGTCCGGTCTGTGCCGGGGTCGCTTCGGACGGCGACATCACCTCGGCTATCCACGCGCTGCGCGGCGGGCAACTTGCCCGCGCCGCAGAGCGCCGCGTGCCCCTGGCCGAAAGCTGTCGCAGCTGGCCACGGCTGCACCGCGCCCCGCGCGCGATGACCGCACTGGCCCTTGGGCTGATCCTGCTCCTGCTCGCCCCCATCGGGACCGGGGTCGCCCTCGTGGGCTTCTCGCTCGTCTCGCTGATGCTGATCGTCGGGCTGAAAGTCCTGGCAATGCTTGCGGCGCTCAGGGATCAGCCTCCCGGCCCGGAACCGCAGGGGGACGGGGACGACCCCGCAGTGTCGATCCTTGTAGCACTTTACCGCGAAAGCGACATCGCCGGGCGGCTGGTGCGCCGCCTGGCCCGGCTGGACTACCCGGCCGAGCTTCTGGATGTGATCCTTGCAGTCGAGGCAAGCGATCACCTGACGCGGGACGCCCTGTCAGCCGCCGAACTGCCGCCGCCCTGGATGCGGATCATCGTCGTCCCGGAAGGCGAGG
>JANOER010000216.1:0-2691 GCA_031441285.1 Rhodobacterales bacterium | reverse complement strand
TCATGCCTTCGATCTCCGGCACATAAAAGCCCAGTTGGTCGATGTTGGCCGCCCGTCCGGAAGCGGCGAAATCGGTGATGCGGTCGCCCTGGCCAAGCACATAGTCGCCATACCAGTCGAAGGTATCCGCGCCTCCGCCGCCGGTGAACAGATCGGCGCCCTCTTCGCCAGAGAAAATGTTGTCACCCGTATCGCCGCGGAACACGTCGTTCCGAAAGCTACCCTGAATCTGCTCGATCCCGACCAGCGTTTCGATGTTGCCGAAACCGTCATCGCGGACCTGCCCGGTGGCCAGTGTCAGGTTGACGTTGATGCCGGTCGGCTCATTATCGCCGAACCACTGATTGAAACGGACCGAGTCGAACCCCGCGTCGCCATTGAAGAAATCGCGCCCTTCGCCGCCCCAGAACGCATTGTCCTCGGTCGATCCGACAAAACGGTCATCAAGTCGGGTGCCGCGCACGCGCTCGATATCAAAGGTCGTGTCGGTATTGCCGAACCCGTCGCGGATCGTGCCCTTGATCGACCCGCCGACCACCGCCGTCTGCAGATCGACGATGATGCCGCGCAGACCACCGGTGTAGTAGTCGCTCTGGTAGCTGACCCGGTCCTGTTCCGCGCCGCCCCGGAAGGTGTCGTTGCCGCGCAAGCCCCGGAATTCGTCGCGCAAGTCGCTGCCCAAGAAGGTATCGTTGAACCGCGATCCGTGGACAGCCTCGATCCCGAAGAACCTGTCGGTGCCGCCCCAGCAGTCGACCAGCTGCCCGGTCACCATGTTCACACGGATGCCCTGAAACGCGGACTGGCCGTTGTTGTAGGTCGTTTCCTCGAAACTGAGGGTGTCATAATCGTCGCCACCGTTGATCGTATCGTTCCCGGCACCGCCCTGAATGTAATTGTCCCCGTTACCCATGTTGTAGGTGTCGTTGCCGTTGTCGATGCCGACAAGGGCGCGGTCGTCTTCGCCACTGGTGCCGTTGATCACGTCATTGCCCGACATCAGATGCGACCAGGCGGATTGTCCGTCGGATTCGGGACCATCGCCGTCCGGCCCGGTGCCGCCAAAGACACTGCCGTAAAACTGCGACAGATCGCTGGCCAGAGTGTCGGCCGGGATATTGCCGAAGGTGATCACGATCTGACCGGCCGCATTCAGAATGCGCACCTGGGTCATGTTGCCCGCAATCGCCTGCCCGGCATCATATTCAAAGCCGGTGCCGGTGACGACGATGCGGAAGTTGGCGAAATCGCCGCCGGTATAGCGGAAGCTGAACTGCGTAGCCGTCGCGGTCACCACCGCTACGCCTTCGCGCGTGTCGAAGAGGCGCCCCGGCCAATTGTCGAGTTCGCTGAAAAGGCTCGTCAAGGTGATGGTCGTCATGTCGTCCCCCAATTTAAGCTGCCAAGGGCCGCCAATTCACCACCCCCGGTTGCAGTTCGACCGCAAGGCGGTTGATTCGCGACACCTCAGCTTAACCGGCATTCCCCAAGTGGACTGCCATTTGACTTCAAGTTCGCCTGATTCGATCATTTCCCAACCAGTTGGGTAAGCCGACATTCTCCAAGTGGCGTTACTCTTGCTGTCAAGATTGCCTGATTTCGTCTAATTAACAAGTGTTTTGTGCCCCGTGCGGTGTCCACTTCCGCCAGACATGCAGAAGGCGAGCAGATTCGGCCGTGAGCGCCCATCATCCTGGTCGGGAGGCCGCGTTTTTCAGCGCGCCAGACGGTTCTGTCGAGCCTGTTTCGTTCAGTTTGGGTCCGGATCGCGGTCATGCACATGACGGTGGCGCTCGCAATCGGCGGATGGCGGCCAGGATGGCGCGCACCATCGGGCCGGTGACGGCCACCTCGGCCAGTTGAAAGGTGATGGCGCGCGCGTGGCGCACGACGCGGGCGCCAATCTTGATCAGTTTGAGTTGCAGGCTGGTCAGCGACCAGTGAGCCATTTCCTCGGGCAGTTCGGTGCAGCGCAAGAAGGTGGCCAGGTTGTAGGCCAGCGCGTGTAGTTGCAGCCGGACCTCGTTGTCGCGGAACCGCCGGCACGACAGCCGCGTCCGGCGGAAGGCGTATTTGCCTTCCTTGATGTGCTGCTCGGCGGTGCCGCGCTGGTTATAGAACCGCACCACCCAGTCTGGCTCCATGGGAAGGTTGGAGACGATGAAGCCGACACTTGGGAACAGCTCGCCCGGAGGCCATTCGATCTTGGCGATGACGCGGCGTGGCTTGTCCCAGGACGCCGCCTGATACTCGAAGTCCTCGTAGAAGCGTTTGACCTTGGTCAGCGAGGGCCGCCCCACGGGCCGGGTCAGCCGATGTGCGATCTTCTCACGCAGGACATTGTTGGCAGGCAATCGGATGGCGTAGAAGTAACCCGCTTCCTCCAGCCGCGCATAGATCGCGGGGCTGGCATAGGCGGCATCGGCCCGAAAGAAGCGCAGGATGTCGCGCCCGGCATAGCGGGCAATCACCGGGTCGAGCACATCCTGCCAGCCGTCGGCGCTGTGGACGTTGCCGTGACGCAAGGCGCAGTGTTCCAGCATACCGAATTGGTTGAACACGAAGAGCGGATGATAGCATTTGCAGTCAAAGTGCCCGTTCCAGGCCGTGCCCTCTTGCTCGCCATGGGTCGGGCTGACCGAGCTGTCCATGTCCAGTGTGATATACTTCAGACCCTTGCGGTCATGAAAC
>JANOER010000215.1:0-7967 GCA_031441285.1 Rhodobacterales bacterium | reverse complement strand
GGGCGCTTGGCCCGGGTGATCTGCTTGCCGTTGCCAAGGCGCAAGACCCAGAACGACACCAGAAGAACCAGCGCGAAGCTGCCCGCCACAAGGAACGGAGCGGGGGCCCAACTGTGGTAAAGCCAGACGCCTGTCATCGGTCCCAGCATCCAGGCGGTCGCCGCATAGGCCATTTGTGTCGACTGGCTTTTGCCAAGATCCACCCGGTCGACATAGTCCAGCACATAGGCGTTCAGGCAGACGAAGATCGTCACCGTGGCCATCGCGTTGCACATCAGGGCCAGCGGCACCGACCATGGCGTCCCGATGGCGCCCAGTGAGTTGCCGATCAGGTAAAGCCCGATCCCGCCGGTGTAGGCCCAGCGACGCGGGATCTTCCGCGTGGCCCAGGGAACCATCAGCCCCCAGACCAGGGCCACGATGCCGGCCATGAAATACAGCACCGATGTCGACTGCGCGTCGCCCAGCGCATCGTAGACGACCAGTGGCATGGTCGAGATCAGGATGCCCCGGATCGCGGCGTCAAGACCGGCAAGCAAGGCGAAATGCTCGATGCGCGGGGTCGGGCTGTGCTTCAGCGCCAGTGGCAGGTAACGGGTGGCCATGGCCGTAACATTGGCCCCGCAGGGGCCGGGGCCGCTGTCACGGACGCGACATCCGAAGTCGTTTCAGACTTGCCCGCGCGTCAGAAGGTCAACCAGCCTTGCCCGCGCCTCGGGCAAGGGTCGGTCGTGCAGAACCGGACGCAGGCCCCGGTCCAGGAAGAACCCGGTCAGACGCATTCCCTGCGCGATGCTTGCGTCCGAAAGCACCTCTGCCCCCGAAAGACCTGCGGGCAAAGGCAGCAGGCGGTCGGCCCAGTCGCCTGCACCCGCGACCGACACGGCGCGTCCCGACTTCGGGCTGACATAGGCCAGCCCGACGGTCGCCCCGGTCACGGCGCAGGCCGAGAGGTCCAGTCCGAAGCCCAGCTCGTCCAGAAGACCCAGCTCCCAGCGCAGGTAGGCCGAGGTCCATCCCGGAAGACCCAGAGCATCCAGAAGCGGCATGGTCGCGGACCAAAGCGCCGGATGCGGCTCCCGTTCCGGCAACGCAGCGCGCAGAAGCGCGCAGACAGACATCAGACCGGCCAGCGCCAGGCGGTCGGACAAGAGATGCGCGCGCGACTGAAGGGGTTCCACCGTGAAGGTGCCGATGTGGTCGTCCAACCGGGCGCGCCAGTCCAGCCGGACCTGCGTGCCGGGTTGCAGCGTGGCCGCCATCCTGCGCGAGGCCCCGCCGCGCACGACGCCCGCATGGCGGCCATGTCCGGCCGTCAGCACCTCGATGATCGCGGCGGTCTCGCCATGCGGACGCATGGAAAGCAGCACACCTTCGTCGCGCCAGTCCATCCGCGGACTATCCGCCGCGATGCGCGCGTGCGCAACTCAATCCGAAAGCCCGTCCTGATCGAGAAGCGTGCGGCCCTGCCGGTCCTCCAGCTCGATCACCCAGAGGTCCGGGTCGCGGCTGCGGGCCCGGGCCAGAAGTGCGTCCACCTCGGTCTCTGCCGCATCGGCCAGAAGCATCCAGGCCCGTGTGCCGGACATCAGGTCCGACCGGCGCTCATAGGCGCGGGCCGTGCCGTCCAGGAGGGCGACCTTCACGACGACCGCGCCCGCTTCGGCATCCCCCTTCGCCGTCACATAGGCCGGGATGTCGGCCAGCCGCAGCCGCGTCAGATAGGCCGAGACCCAGATGCCGCTGGCAAGCCGCGCGCTCATCCGTCAGACCGCCGGGAACCACGATTTTTCGCCGAAAAATCGTGCCCCTTCACGCATCGCCGTCCTTGAAATCAAGGCCCATCTCCGAATAACGCTCGGGTTCGTCCAGCCAGTTCGGTCGCACCTTCACCTGCAGGAAGAGGTGCACCGTCCGGCCCAGGAATTCCGAAATGTCCGCCCGCGCGGTCTGGCCGATCGCCTTGATCGTCTCGCCCTTGTTGCCCAGGATGATCCCCTTGTGGCCATCCCTTGCGACATAGACGATCTGGTCGATCCGCGTGGTGCCGTCGGGCTTGTCCTCCCACTTTTCGGTCTCGACCGTCAGCTGGTAAGGCAGCTCTTCATGCAGTCGCAGCGTCAGCTTCTCGCGCGTCATCTCGGCAGCGATCATCCGCATCGGCAGGTCGGCGATCTGGTCTTCGGGATAGAACCACGGGCCTTCGGGCACCTCGCCCGCCAGCCATTCGCGCAGGTCGGCGACGCCATAGCCCTTTTCGGCGCTGATCATGAAAGTCTTCCGGAACGGATAGGCCGCGTTCACCTCTTCGGCCAGCGCCAGCAGGGTTTCCGCTTTCACCCGGTCGATCTTGTTGATCGCAAGAGCCACCGGCTGTCCCTTCGGCATCTCATCCGCCAGCCGGTCGATGATCAGCTTGACGCCTTCCGTCAGCCCGCGCTGCGCCTCGATCAGCAGGACGATCACATCGGCGTCCGACGCGCCCCCCCAGGCCGCCTTGACCATCGAGCGGTCCAGCCTGCGCCGGGGCCGGAAGATGCCGGGCGTGTCCACGAACACGATCTGCGCCTGGCCTTCCATGCAGACTCCGCGGATGCGCGTCCGCGTCGTCTGCACCTTGTGCGTGACGATCGAAACCTTCGCCCCGACCATCCGGTTCAGAAGGGTGGACTTGCCGGCATTCGGCTCGCCGATCAGGGCCACGAAGCCCGCGCGTGTGCTGTCAGTCATCGTTCGCCTCCATCCGTTCCAAAAGCGCCCTTGCCGCTGCTTGTTCCGCCAGCCGCTTCGACCCTGCCGTCGCTTCTGCGGCCGCGCCTGAATCCAGCGTCACCTGCACCGTAAACACCGGCTGATGATCCGGGCCCGAGCGAGCAGTTTCGGTATAGGCCGGGGGTGTCATCCCGCGCGCTTGCGCCCATTCCTGCAGGCTGGTCTTGGCGTCGCGGGCATCCTGATCCACCCCGGCAATCCGGTCGCCCCACAGGCGCAGCACCATGGCCCGCGCCGCGTCGAACCCCGCGTCCTGAAAGACCGCCGCAATCACCGCTTCCATGGCATCGCCCAGCAGCGCCTCTTTGCGCCGCCCGCCGGTCAGCATCTCGCTGCGGCCAAGCTTCAGCACATCGCCAAGCCCGATCTCGCGCGCGATGGCGGCGCAGGTTTCCTTGCGGACAAGGGCGTTGAAGCGCGGGGCAAGATGCCCCTCGCGCGCCTGGGTATCGGCGGCCAGCAACGCCTCGGCCATCGCCAGACCCAGAACCCGGTCGCCCAGAAACTCCAGCCGTTGGTTGTCGGGGCGCGTTGCCGTGCCGATCGAGGCATGGGTGACCGCGCGCATCAGATGCTCGGGCTTGCGGAACTGGTGCCCGAGGCGGCCTTCGAGGGCCTTCAGCTCGGCCGAAAGCCTCACTCGATCGCCTTGAAATAGCGGTCCGACCGCCAGGTCCAGAAGAACAACATCCGGCTGCCGGCAGAGGAGAACATGATGCGGTCGGCACGGCCGATCAGGTATTCGGCAGGCACGAAACCAACGCCGCCCGAGGCCTGCGCATAGCGGCTGTCCTGACTGTTGTCGCGGTTGTCGCCCATGAAGAAGAAGTGGCCTTCGGGCACGGTGAAGACGGCCGTGTTATCACCAAACCCCTTCTCGTCGATGTTCAGAATCCCGTGCTGCCGGCCCCCGGGCAGCGTTTCGACAAAGCGCGACTTGGTGCAGACGCCGCCGGCACCGACCGCCCCGTTTTCGCAGCGCGGAAGGTTGCGCATCGGGCCCTGGGGTTCGTAGATCTCTTCGAACACCCCCGCCGGGTCCTGCGGGACTTCCTCGCCGTTGATGAAAAGCACCCCGTCCTTCATCTGGATCTTGTCGCCGGGCAGGCCGATCAGCCGCTTGATGAAGTCGCTGCCGTTCACCGGATGGCGGAACACCGCGACGTCGCCGCGCACCGGATCGGACGCAAGGATCCGACCCTCGATCGGGCACATCGCGAAGGGGCAGGAGTATTTGGAATAGCCGTAGGCCATCTTGTTGACGAACAGGAAATCGCCGATCAAAAGCGTGTCCTTCATCGATTCCGACGGGATCCAGAACGGCTGGAAGAACAGGGTGCGAAAGGCCCCGGCGATGATGAGAGCCCAGAAGACGGTCTTGATCGTCTCAAGGATGCCGCCTTCGGCCTTGTCGTTCGCCATGATGCCTGCCCTGTGTGCGTTGCCCGCGCTTCTTGCGCGGAAGCGGCGCGCGAAGTCAAGGCAGGGCGGCGGAATGCGGCGGCTGCCCTAGCGCCGGATCGGCCGCGCCTCGATCACCACGAAGGCCTGCGCCCAGGGGTGGTCGTCGGTCAGCGTCACATGGATCACCGCTTCGTGCCCGTCGGGGGTCATCGTGCGCAGCCGTTCCGCCGCCCAGCCGGTCACATGCATCACCGGCTGGCCCGACCGCAGGTTGGTGACCGCCATGTCCTTCCAGGCGATCCCCATCCGCAAGCCGGTGCCCAGCGCCTTCGAGCACGCCTCCTTGGCCGCCCAGCGCTTGGCATAGGTGGCGGCAATGGCGCGGGGCCGGCCCTCGGCCTTGTTCTGCTCGCGCTCGGTGAAGACGCGGTTGCGGAACCGGTCGCCGAAGCGGGCAAGGGTGGCCTCGATCCGCTCGATATTGGCCAGATCCGTGCCGATGCCAAGGATCATGCAGTCTCGCCGCGCGCCAGGTCCATCCGGCGGCGCATTTCCTCGATCGCAGGGCCTAGGCCGCGAAAGATCGCCTCGCCAACAAGAAAGTGGCCGATGTTCAGTTCAGCCAGTTCGGGAATCTCGGCAATGGGGCCGACATTGTCGTAGGTCAGCCCATGGCCGGCATGAACCTCAAGCCCAAGCGACGCGGCAAGTTCGGCGCCGACGCGCAGGGCGGCAAGTTCACGGTCGGCAAGGGCCAGGTGACCATCGGCGAGAAGGTCCGAATAAAGGCCGGTGTGCAGTTCGACCACGGCGGCGCCGATCCGGGCCGACGCCTCGATCTGGCGGGCATCGTGGCTGATGAACAGGCTGACACGGGCCCCCGCTTCGCACAGCGGCGCGATGTGGTCGGCCAGCCGGTTCTGGTCGCCGGCCACGTCAAGGCCGCCTTCGGTCGTGCGCTCCTCGCGCTTTTCCGGGACAAGGCAGACCGCATGGGGTCGGTGCCGCAGCGCCAGCGCCTGCATTTCGACCGTGGCGGCACATTCGAAGTTGAGCGGGATATTGATGCCGGCCATCAACGCCTCGATGTCGGCGTCGCGAATGTGGCGGCGATCCTCGCGCAGGTGGGCGGTGATGCCGTCGGCCCCGGCGGATTCGGCCAGAAGCGCCGCCCGCAACGGATCGGGCCAGACCGAACCGCGCGCATTGCGGACAGTGGCCACATGGTCGATATTGATCCCCAGCCGCAGGCGGCCGGGTGCTCGCAACGATCGTGTCATCAAACTACCCTCTGCCGTTATCCTGAGCCCTTAGTCTAGGGCGCGCCAGGTCCGTCGTCACTGGTCACGTCACTGGTTGCTTCACCCGGGTCGTCCCCGCGCCGCTTCAGCTTGTTCGCGGCCTCGGTCAGCTTTGCGCGCATCCGGCGGCGACGCTCGCCGCGTTCCTGCGCGGTCGCCGCGCGCGCTTTCTGATATGCAGAGACCAACGGGATCGTAAGGTAGTAGGCGATGGCGCTGATCACGATCGCCGGGCCAAGCGCGCCGATGAACCAGGGCAGATAGATTTCGTTCCAGAACTGGATCAGCCCGTCCCATTTCGCCTCTTCGGGGCCAAAGATCGCCGTGAAGTTGTTCCAAAGGTCGTGAACGGCGTTCTCCAGCGCGTTCATGAGATAGTGGCCGTTCAGCGGCGCCTCGATGCCAAGCATCCAGTGTCCAAGCCAGACCGACAACACGGCGAAGGGCGGTGTCGTGATCGGGTTGGTGTTGAACGTTCCAAGAAGTGCGGCCAGCACATTCCCCCGGATCAGCCGTGCCGCACCCCAGGCCGCCAGAAACTGAAGCCCCGGCAACGGAAGGAAGCCGATGAACGAGCCGGCAAAAACCCCGCGGGCAACCCGGTGTGGCTGATCGGGCAACCGGCGCATCCGGTGGATCACATAGCGGATCGCGCGTTTGAATCCGCCACGCGGATAGACCTGCTCGCGCAGCCACGCCCACCAGCCCAAAGGATCTCTGCGCTTGAAGATCAACTCGCCGCCCCACTGCCCGCGCGTCGCACGCCTGCTTGCCAGCCTTAAGGCCGGCGTGACAAATCCCGATGACGGGCAATCTGCGCCACGTCGGTTTCGGCCTCGAGCGCGGTCATGACCTTGTGCAGATGTTCGACATCCCGCAAGTCCACATCTATGATAAGCCGATAGAAATCCGGCTTTCGATCCGTGAACCGCAAGTCCGAGATATTGGCCTTCTGCTCGCCGATCAAGGTGCAGATTCGCCCAAGAACCCCCGAGTCGTTGGAAATCGTCAGATCAAGCGCGATGGTAAAGACCGGCGCGTGCCGGCCCGAGTGCCAGTGCAGGTCGACCCAGCGGGCGGTCTGTTCCTCGAATTCCTCAAGGGCGGGGCAGTCGATGGCATGGACGATGACGCCCTGCCCGCGATAGGTGATGCCGACAATCCGCTCGCCGGGGACGGGCTGGCAGCATTGGGCACGGCGGAAGCTTTGGTCGGCGGTCAGCCCGACGACCGGGCGCTTGGCGTCCACTTCGTCGGCAGTCGCCAGCGCCAGTTCGGGATACAGCGTTTCGACCACCCGCCGCGCCGGAAGTTCCGCCGACCCAAGCCGGGCCAGAAGGTCGATCTCGTCCGACAGGCCCAGCATCTTGGCCGCAGTGCGCAGCGCCTTGTCGCTGGCCTTCTTGCCGACATGGTCAAAGGCCGCTCGCGCCAGTTCCTGACCAAGCTTGACGAACCGGCCCTTGTCTTCTTCACGAAGGCTGCGGCGGATCGCGGCCTTGGCCCGACCCGTGGTCACGATGTCGATCCAACTGGCCTGCGGGCGCTGGCCTTCTGCCGTGATGATCTCGACCGACTGGCCGTTCTTCAACCGGGTCCACAAGGGCACCCGGATGCCGTCGATCTTGGCCGACACACAGGAATTGCCGATCCGGGTGTGGATCGCATAGGCGTAATCCAGCGGCGTCGCCCCGCGCGGCAACTGGATCACGTCCCCCTTGGGCGTGAAGCAGAACACCTGGTCGGAATACATCTCGAGCTTCACGTTTTCGAGGAATTCGTCGGTGTCGCCTTCGTCGAGCCGTTCGGTCAGGGTGGCGATCCACTTTGCGGGATCGACGGCGAAGGGGTTCTTGGCCCGCACGCCCTCGCGGTAGGACCAATGCGCGGCAACGCCCGCCTCGGCGACCTCGTGCATCTCGCGCGTGCGGATCTGCACCTCGACCCGCTTGCCGTCGCGGCCGGAAACGGTGGTGTGGATCGACCGGTAGCCGTTGTTCTTTGGCTGGCTGATGTAGTCCTTGAACCGGCCGGGCACCGCGCGCCAGCGTTGGTGGATGACGCCAAGGATGCGGTAGCAATCGGCGACCGACCCGCAGATGACGCGAAAGCCGTAGATGTCCGACAACCGGGAAAAGGCCAGATCCTTTTCCTGCATCTTGCGCCAGATCGAATAGGGTTTCTTGGCGCGGCCATAGACATCGGCCTCGATGGCGGCCTTTTCCAGCTCGTGCCGGATGTCGGCGGTGATCTTGTGGACCACATCCCCGGTCTCGCACGATCAGGTCGCGGCGGCCCAGGAGGCCGTCGATTTGCCCCGGGGTCAGGAGGTCTTTCATGGCCGCCCGGACGGCGGACTCCTCCAGGCGTTTGAGCGCGGCCAGGAGGCCGCGTTCGCACTTGGTCCCGAGGTTCTCGATACTGTGGATCTTCTTGAATACTTTGAAGGCCCGGGAGTGGTCGATCATCCACATCTGCCAGCTCTTGTCG
>JANOER010000214.1:0-14333 GCA_031441285.1 Rhodobacterales bacterium | reverse complement strand
CCGACAAGGAAGCCGATGACCTAGCCTGCGGCGGCCTCGGGGGCCATCCCGCACCCGACGCCTGCCCGCACCGAAAGCGACATGTGCCGCACCGCGCCCACCCGGCGGACCGGGGTGGCGGCCCGTGGCCAGTTCCCCCTTTCCATCCCATTGATTCCCCGCTATAGGCCCCCGGTCGCGCCATGCACCCTTGGAGGATGGCGGACTTATATGGAGAGAACCTATGGCACGCGAGATCACTGATCTTACCGCCGAGGTACGGACGGGGACAGGCAAGGGGGCCGCCCGTCAAGCCCGTCGTGACGGCTACGTACCTGGCATCATCTACGGCGACGGCTCCGAGCCGGTCGCGATCAAGGTGAAATTCAACTACCTCCTGACCCGGCTGCGGCAAGGTCGCTTCCTGCAGACGCTGTTCAACCTCAAGGTTGAAGGCCAGCCGGATGTCCACGTCATCTGCCGTGGCGTCCAGCGCGACGTGGTCAAGGACATGCCGACGCATGTCGACTTCATGCGGGTCCACGACGAAAGCCGGATCGAGCTTTTCGTCCATGTGACCTTCATCAACCACGAAGCCAGCCCCGGCCTCAAGCGTGGCGGCACGCTGACGGTGGTTCGGCCCGAAGTTGAACTGGAAGTCACCGCCGGCGACATCCCGGATCACATCACGGTCGACCTGACCGGCAAAGTGATCGGCGATGTGATCCACATCGAAGACATCGTGCTGCCGGCAGGCACGAAGCCCACGATCAACCGCAACTTCGTCATCGCGAACGTGGCCGCTCCGGCTGGCCTTGCCGCTGTCGAGGAAGAAGCCGCCAGCGCCTGAGGCGTCGGACACATGACCTTGCGCGGGGGGCCTTCTGGCCCCCCGTTGCGTTTCGAAAGCTGCGCGACGTGACGTGGCACCGGGGTCACCACCGCCGGATCTGCCCGGCATCCCGGACCACCGGTCTGGCGCAACCCGTCTGGCGCAATCAGTCTGGCAGCCGATCCTTCGCGAAAACTCCGGTCAGCGCGCGCGACATCAGCGCGGACACCGACGGGCGATCCAGGGCGCGGAACGGCAGCGGGCGGCACAGCTCCATTGCGGCCACCCCCACCCGCGCGGTCAGGGCGCCGTTGACCACCCCTTCGCCGAACCGGCGCGACAGCTTTGACAGCACCCCGCCCCCCGCGACCGAGCCGATCATGTCGTCGGTCAGCGCCAGCGCACCGGCGGCCAGAAGCGAGGCAAAGACGCGCCGCAGCAGCCTGAAACTGCCGAAACTGCCCGACCGGCCGCCATAGATCTCGGCGATCTGGCGGATCATCCGCAGATTGGCGTAAAGCGAGACCGCGACATCGGCCAGCGCCAGCGGCACAAGGGCGGTGACCGTGGCAACCTGCCGGGCTGCGGCCTCGACCGAGACGCGGGCGCGGGCGTCCAGCCCTGCCAGCAGCTCGCGTTCGGCCAGGGCAATGAGGGCGTCGGCGTCCATCACCTCGGCCTGCTGTTCGGCCAGCCGCTGGCGTCCCCAGGCGGTGTCGGCGCGGCTGGCGTAAAGCCGGGCAAGATCAGCCACCACGCGGCGGGCGGCGGCGATGTCGGCGGTGGCGTGCGCGGTTTCGGCGCGGCCACGCAGGGCGTCAAGCCGGGCCAACCGGACATAGGCCGCCCATTCCCGGAAGGAAAGGATCAGCGCGGCCAGACCGGCAAGGCCGACAAGGCCGAAGGCCAGCCAGCCAAGGACAAGGCTGCGCGCCAGAAGGTCCGCCACGAAATCGTAGGCGGCAACCGACAGCGCGAAGGCAAAAAGCGTACCGAAGGCCCAAAGCGCAAAGCGGGTCAGGGCCGAGCCCCGGCGCTGCGACAGGGCCGCGATGGTCTGCATCGCCTGACCTTCGGGCAGAATGTCCGGCACGGGCTGGGCCGCCGAGGGATCGGCGGCCTCGTCAAGGTCCTGCACGAACGGCTTGCCGGCCTTGGGCGGGGCGGTCACAGCTGGTCTCCGATCAGGAACTGGACCGCGCGGTCCAGCCGGATATGCGGCGGGCCTTCCCCCGGTCGCAGCGTCAGGCGGGCCGGGGCAAAGGCCATCAGGCTGTAGTCGGCGTCGAGCCAGACCTCGGCCCCGTCGCGGGCCGGGGCAAGAAGATGGGCCGGGTCCGACGGCAAGGTGCCGGGATACATCACCGCGGGCTTGCCGGTGGCCAGAAGCCTGCCCTTGACCGCAGGCAGGCTTTCGCCGTCGCGGATCACCGTTTCCTCGACCGTGGCGCGCAGGCTTGCCAGCGCCAGCGCATCGGTCCGCGCGCCCGAAAAATCGGCGCGCGACTTTGCCTCGTCCAGCAGGGCGGCGGTGATCGCGGTCAGGGCGGGGTGCTGCGTGTGATGCAGGTGATCGGCCTTGGTGGCGGCGAACAGGATGCGCTCGACCCGCCGCCCGCCGAAAAGCGAGGTAAGCCAGCCGTTGCGGCCGGGGCGGAAGGCGGACAGCACCTCGGCCAGGGTGCGGCGCAGATCCTCGACCGCGCGGGGGCCCTCGTGGATGGCGCCAAGGACATCGGCCAGCACGATCTGCCGGTCGATCCGGCTGAAGTGGTCGCGAAAGAAGGGCCGCACGACGCGGGCCTTGTAGGCCTCGTACCGCCGCTCCATCTCGCGCCAGAGGCAGCCGCGCGGGGTCAGGGCCGGCTTTGGCAAGGGCGCGAAGGTCAGGACCGGCGACCCGGCAAGATCACCCGGCAAGAGGAACCGGCCGGGGGTCACATCGACCCGTCCCGCGTCGCGGGCGGCGGCAAGATAGCCGGTGTAGGTCCGGGCAAGCTGGCGGGCCTTGTCTTCGTCCAGCCGCAGCGCGCCGTCCTCGGCCCGGGCAAGGGCGACGAAATCCGCCGACTCGGGGCGTTTGGCAAGGCGGGCGATGGATGCTTCGGACCACTGCTCGAAGCTCTGGTCCAGAAGGGCAAGGTCCAGCAGCCATTCGCCGGGGTAGTCCACGATGTCGAGGTGCAGGGTGCGCGGACCGCGCCAGCCCGCGAACAGGCCCGAAGGCCGGACGCGGATCGAAAGCCGTAGTTCGGAGATCGCGCGGGTCGAGGCCGGCCAGCGCGGGCTGTCGCCGGTCAGGGCGGCCAGATGGGTCTCATAGTCGAAGCGGGGCAGCGTCACGTCGGGTTGGGGCTGCAGATAGACCGCCTCGATGCGGCCCTGGGCCTGGGCGGCAAGCTGCGGCATCCGGCCCCGGTTCAGCAGATTGGCGACCAGAGCGGTGATGAACACCGTCTTTCCCGCGCGCGACAGGCCGGTCACGCCAAGACGCAAGGTCTGATCGAAGAAGGTCTCCGACAGGGTGGCGCCGGCGCCTTCGATCCCGCGAGAGATGCCGTCCGTCAGTCCGGAAATCGCCAAGGCCGCCCCTCGCTTGTCTTTCGGCGAAGATAGGCAGGGCAATCGGGGATTGGTAGGGGAAAGACGGGGTGGCCGCGCGCCGGTCCCGGCCGCGCGCCCTGGCACATTCACAACGCTGGCGTTCCGGTATAGGCAGGGGCCATGCCCCGCTATGCCCTTCGTATCGAATATCACGGCGGCCCCTTTGCGGGCTGGCAGCGCCAGGCCGGGGGCTTGCCCTCGGTGCAAGGCGCGGTCGAGGCGGCTCTGGCGAAGCTGGAACCCGGCGCGCACACGATTGCCGCCGCCGGGAGGACGGATGCCGGCGTCCATGCCACCGCGCAGGTCGCCCATGCCGACCTTGCCCAGGATTGGGATCCGTTCCGGCTGGCCTCGGCGCTGAACGCGCATCTGCGGCCCGAACCGGTGGCAATCACCGCCTGCGCGCGGGTGGCTGATGCGTTTCACGCCCGGTTTTCGGCGACGGGCCGGCGCTATGTCTTTCGCGTCGTGGCCCGCCGCGCGCCGGTCACGCTTGACCGGGGGCTGGTGTGGCAGGTGCCAAGCCCGCTGGACCTGAGCGCCCTGCGACAGGGAGCAGCCGAACTTGTCGGCAATCACGACTTCACCACGTTCCGCTCGGCGCTGTGCCAGGCGAAAAGCCCGGTCAAGACACTGGACCGGATCGACATTTCCGAACATCCCTATCCGGGCGGAGTCGAGTACCGCTTCGAGCTGGCGGCCCGCAGCTTTCTGCACAATCAGGTGCGGTCGATCGTCGGCACGCTGGAGCGTGTCGGGATCGGCGTCTGGTCGCCCGACCAGGTCGGCGCGGCGCTGGCGGCACGGGACCGCGCGGCCTGTGGCCCGGTCGCCCCGCCGCAAGGGCTTTGCCTTGTGGGGGTCAGCTACCCGGATGATCCGTTCGCGGTCTAGGCCTCAGGCCCGGGTCGGGTGCTGCCCAGTTCACCCAGCGGCCATGAAAATCGGCGCGACCAAGCGGGGTCACCTGTCCGCCGGGCCGGAGGGTCAGGGTCAAGGCGGCTCCGGGAGTGCGGCCGTCGCCTTCCATTTCCAGGCGCGCCAGAGGTGCGGTGTCGGTCGCCTCGGCCCCGGACCGCAAGGGCGTAGTGGTCCCAAAGCAGGTTCAGCCCGGCGCTTGCCCCAAGCTCGGACTGCACGATCGGCAGGCCGAACCGCGCCGTCAGCCACTGCGCCGCTGCAATCAGGACGGCCGAGCGGCGGACCTCGTTCGTCTGCGGGGCAGAGGCCAGCCAGTCAAGCAGCACGTCGGCATGGCGCGGCAAAGCGGCAAGGGCCGCTGTGGCCGGAGCGGCGGCAGGGTTGGCTTAGGCACGGGCAAGGTCCGGGTCCACCCCGGACAGGACCAGCGCGTGCAGCCCGCCGGCAAGCCGCAGCGGCACCGAATCCGCCCCGGCCGAGGGATCGCCCGTCCAGCCAAGCACCCGGTCGGCCACCGGGTTTCCCGGTAAAAGCCGGTCGGCCAGCCCGGCCATCAGCCGCGCCATCAAGGGCGATCCAAGGCTCTCGCAGGCCTGCGCCTGCTGGCGGAAAGCGGCGCGAACCGCAAGTTCCGGGCCGGAACCGGTCACCGGAAGCGATCCAGAAGCTTCTGCATCGGGCTGCGAGTGTCGTCCTTAACAACGGGCGCCGTGTCAGCTTTCTGCGCCGGAACTCCCTGAGGCTTGCTGTCCGGTTTCGCAGGTGTCGTTGCGGCCGAGGTCGAAGACCGGGGCGGCGCGGTGCGCAAGGCAACCGCGTTCAGAAAGCGCGACCCGTCGCCCTCGGCAAGTGCCGGGGCCCCTTCGGACATGCCGCGCAGCAGATCTTCCAGCCAGTCCTGATCCGACTTGGCGAAATCATGCAGGACATAGGCCGCCACCGCGTCCTTGTGGCCGGGGTGGCCGATCCCCAGCCGGACGCGGGCGTAGGCCTCGCCAAGGTGGCCATGGATCGACCGCAGACCGTTGTGACCGGCATGCCCGCCGCCCTGTTTCAGGCGAAGTTTTGCGGGGGCGAGATCAAGTTCGTCATGGAAAACGGTGACATCCTCAAGCGGAAGCTTCCAGAAGGCCAGCGCTGCCTGGACCGACTGGCCAGAGAGGTTCATGAACGTCTCGGGCTTCAGAAGGGCGACTTTTTCGGTGCCGAGACGGCCTTCGGAAACGAGGCCCTGAAAGGCCTTGCGCCAGGGGGCAAAGCCATGGTCGGCGGCGATCCGGTCCAGCGCCATGAAGCCGATGTTGTGGCGGTTGCCCGCGTATTTCGGCCCCGGATTTCCCAATCCAACGAAAAGCTTCACGCCACCGCCTCCTCCCGGTCGGTCCGGATCCCTGTTCTATACCTATCGCCAAGACGGGACTCAACCAGACCGCGGGTGGAAGGACGCCGACGCCGCGTCGCAGGGCTCTGACCGGGACGGACCAGCGGCAGGGCCTTCGGACGTTTCAGGTCCGGTCGGCCAGCAGCCGGCGCACCTCGTTGCGCAGGTCCTGCAATTCGAACGGTTTGGCGATGAACCCGTCCGCTCCCCGGTCCAGCCCCTTCTGGCGTTCGACCGCCGACCCGCGCGCGGTCATCATCAGCACCTTCACCGCGCCGAGGGCGGGGTCGGTGCGGATGCTTTCGCAGATGTCATAGCCGGACACTTCGGGCAGCATCACGTCCAGCAGCACCAGATCGGGATGCGTGGCGCGGATGCGCGGCAGGGCCTCGGCGCCGCTGGCCACGCGGTCATGGCCATAGCCCTCGCGCAGGATCAGGAACTCCAGCGCCGTGGCGATATTGTCCTCGTCCTCGACCACAAGGACGCGGGCCGAGGCCAAAGGAGGATGCGCCGTCGCCGTCATCCGCGCTCCGTGTCAGGTGAAGGGGTTGTGCACCGGCCGGGGATCGGGAAAGGTTGCGCAAAAGGAGACCGTGACGTGATCGACCTTGTGCAGTCCCAACTTCTTGATCCGTTCCGTGTCGGCCTGATCATTGCCCTGGTGGCCACCATGGTCCGCACCCGTGCGGCGACCGGCCAGGTGCTGCCGCTGGTGCTTGGCGTGATTTTCGTCGCGGTGATCCTGCCGTCGACTAGCCCGCCGGTCGGGGTCTCACTGACCGATGCGGTGCTGGCGGGGCTGGCCTCGAACCTCATCATCCTTGCCATCGTCCTTGCCCTTGCGCTGGTCTATCGGCGCCTGCGCGGCTGATCGGGTCCGGTCTGCGTCCTGAAAAGCCGGGCGAACCGGCGGCTTGTCATGAAGCAGGGGGCCAGATGGGGGAAACCGGGCCGGGGCATCTGCCCCGGCCCGGTCTGTTTCATCACTTCGCGGCGTCGTCGGCGAAGATGTCCTTCTTGTGGGTTCCGCCCGGCACGAAGATCAGGCCAATCACCACCGTCATCAGCGCGATGATAATCGGGTACCACAGACCACCGTATACCGAACCCGTCTGCGCCGAGATCGCGAAGGCGGTTGCCGGCATCAGACCGCCGAACCAGCCGTTGCCGATGTGATACGGCAGCGACAGGCCGGAGTAGCGGATGCGGGTCGGGAACAGTTCCACCAGCATGGCCGCGATCGGGCCGTAGACCATCGTCACCAGGATGATGAGATAGGTCAGGATCGCGATGATCGTCAGCTTCTGGCCGGTGAAGATGTCGACGAAGTTCTGCGCCACCGCGACCGTGGTGTTGTCTTTCGCCACCAGCGGATAGCCCGCAGCCGCGATTGCTGCGTTCACTGCCTTGGTGAATGCGGCAGACCGCCCCTTTTCGGCATCGAGTGCCGCCTGGGCTGCGTCAGTGGCCGCCTGGTCGGTCCCCGCTTTCGCGGTTTCCAGTGCCGCGGTCAGTTCTTTCACCGCGGCCGCGCTGGCGGTGCCCGAATAGGCCGGGATCTCGGTCTCGCCGATCTTCACCGTGGCGATGCTGCCAGCCGGGGCTGCGACCGTCTCGTAGTTCACCGAAGCCCGCGACAGCAGCGCCTTGGTGATGTCGCAGGAGTTGGTGAACTTCGCCGTTCCGACCGGGTTGAACTGGAACGAGCAGTCCGCCGGGTCGGCCGTGACGACGACCGGAACCTGGTGCGCGGCGTGCAGCATCGGGTTCGCGGTCTGGGTCAGAAGCGGGAACACGAACTGATAGCTCGCAGCCGCGATCAGGCAGCCCGCAAGGATGATCGGCTTGCGGCCGATGCGGTCCGACAAGGCCCCGAACACCAGGAACCCGCCGGTGCCCAGGATCAGCGACCAGGCCACAAAGACGTTGGCCGAGAAGGCATCAACCTTGATCACGTTCTGCAGGAAGAACAGCGCATAGAACTGGCCCGTGTACCACACGACCGCCTGCCCCCGCGACAAGGCCAAGAAGGGCGATCAGCGCGATCTTGGCGTTCAGCCAGCCCCAGATGACCGAAATCACCACGAAGGCGATGCCGAGATACATCACGACCGACCCCGACAGCAGACCCGCGAAGGCAAGGACGATCAGAAGCGCCGGCACGATCAACAGGACCATTGCGTTCTTGCCGGGGCCAAAGGCCTCGCGCAGCGGCGCCTTGGAGGCCGAACCCTCTTCCTTCATCTTCTTGAAGGCCGGCGATTCGTTCATCTGCAGACGGATGTAAAGCGAGATCAGCAACAGGAAGATCGACCCGATGAAGGGAATCCGCCAGCCCCAGGCGTTGAAGGCCTTCATCATCGAGGGCGTTCCGTCGGCGTTCATCACCGCGACACCGGCGGCATCAAGCACCGGCTGCTCGGGGAAGTTGCCGTTCACATAGCCCTGCACCGACAGGATGACGATCAACGAAAGCAGAAGCCCCAGCGTCGCCGTGGTCTGGATGAAGGCGGTGAAGAACCCGCGCTGGTTGGCCGGGGCGTGCTCGGCCACATAGACCGCCGCTCCACCGTATTCGCCACCCAGTGCGAGGCCCTGCAGCATCCGAAGCGCTATCAGGATGATTGGTGCCGCAGCCCCCCAGGAATAGTAGTTGGGCAAAAGGCCGACCAGGAAGGTCGAGGTGCCCATGATGACGATGGTCATCAGGAAGGTGTACTTCCGGCCGACAATGTCGCCCAGCGCCCCGAAGACCAGCGCGCCGAACGGGCGCACGATGAAGCCCGCCGCAAAGGCCAGCAGCGCAAACACGTTGCGCGTGGCTTCCGGGAAGGGCGTGAAGAACTGCGCGCCGATGATCGCCGCCAGCGAGCCGTAAAGATAGAAGTCGTACCATTCGAAGATCGTCCCTGCGGACGAGGCAAGAATGACCTTCTTCTCCTCCCCCGTCATGGGGCGCGACCGTTCGCGCACATTTGTTGACGCCGTTGTCATGCAATTCCTCCTTATGGCCCGGACTCATGGTCCGGGCGTCCCCGTTCGTGTCTGACTTGTTTCCCGTCCGTCCGGACGGGCCGTCCTGTCCACCGCCCCCGCTGGGGCGGCCCCTCCCGGGGATGGGGCCGTGCCTGGCCCTTCCCCCTCCGTTCCCCCCTCCGCCGATGTGCAACCCCTCGGACGGACGGCCTGTTTCCAGCTGCGCCGGACGGGTCAGGCCCGTGCCGCCGTCAGCCGGTGTTCATCCGGTTGGCGATCAGGTCTTCGACCACGGCAGGATCGGCCAAGGTCGAGATGTCGCCCAAGGCGCCAAAGTCGTTCTCGGCGATCTTGCGCAGGATGCGGCGCATGATCTTGCCGGACCGGGTTTTCGGCAGGCCGGGGGCCCACTGGATCAGGTCTGGCTTGGCGATCGGCCCGATCTCGGTGCGCACGAAGGCTTCCAGAGCCTTGCGCAGCGCCTCGGTCGGCTCGACCCCTTTCATCAGGGTCACATAGGCATAGATGCCCTGCCCCTTGATGTCGTGCGGGTAGCCGACCACGGCCGCCTCGGCCACCGCCTCATGTGCCACCAGCGCGCTTTCTACCTCAGCTGTGCCCATCCGGTGGCCGGAGACGTTGATCACGTCATCCACCCGGCCGGTGATCCAGTAATAGCCGTCCGCATCGCGGCGGCAGCCGTCGCCGGTGAAATAGTATCCCTTGTACTGGCTGAAATAGGCCTCCTCAAACCGGGCGTGGTCACCCCACAGGGTGCGCATCTGCCCCGGCCAGCTGTCGGAAATGCACAGGACGCCATCGGTCGCCGTCTCGGTCTGGACCTGGGCCGTGGCGGGGTCCAGCACCTCCAGCTTGACCCCGAAGAACGGCAAGGTCGCCGAGCCCGGCTTTTGCGGAATGGCACCCGGCAAGGGCGTCACGATGTGGCCGCCGGTTTCGGTCTGCCAGAAGGTGTCGACGATCGGGCATTTGCCCTTGCCGACATGGGTATTGTACCAGGACCATGCCTCGGGGTTGATCGGCTCACCGACCGACCCCAGAAGCTTCAGGCTGGACAGGTCATGCTTTTCCACCCACTCCGGCCCCAGACCCATCAGGCTGCGGATTGCGGTCGGGGCGGTGTAGAACTGGGTGACCTTGTGCTTGGCGATCACCTCCCAGAAGCGGCCGGCGTCGGGGTAGGTCGGAACACCTTCGAACATCACCGTGGTCGCGCCATTGGCCAAGGGGCCATAGATGATGTAGCTGTGCCCGGTGACCCAGCCCACATCGGCCGTGCACCAGAAGATGTCCCCGTCATGGTAGTCGAAGGTCAGCTGATGCGTCATCGCCGCATAGACGAGGTAGCCGCCGGTCGTATGCACCACCCCCTTCGGCTTGCCCGTGCTGCCCGAGGTGTAAAGGATGAACATCGGGTCTTCCGCGCCGACTTCGACGTAGGGGCAATAGGGCTTTGCTGCGGCCATCTCGGCGGTCAGGTCGAAATCGCGGCCCGCCACCCACGAGGTCTGATCGCCGGTGCGCTTGGCCACCAGCACCCGCACCTTGTCGGACACATGCAGCATCGCCTTGTCGGTGTTGTCCTTCAGCCCGGTTTTCTTGCCAGCCCGCGGCGCCCAGTCGGCGGTGATGACGACCTTCGCCTCGCAGTCGTTCACCCGGTTCGCCAGCGCGTCCGGGGAAAAACCCCCGAAGACCACCGAATGGACCGCGCCGATCCGGGTGCAGGCCAGCATCGCATAGGCGGCCTCGGGGATCATCGGCATGTACAGGACGACCCGGTCGCCCTTCTGCACGCCATGCGATTTCAGGACGTTCGCCAGGCGGCAGGTCTGCTCCAGCAGCTCGGCATAGGTGATGTGCTTTGCCGGCTCATTCGGATCATCCGGCTCCCAGATGATTGCCGTCTGGTTGGCACGGGTCAAAAGGTGGCGGTCGATACAATTGGCGCTGACGTTCAGCGCGCCATCCTCATACCATTTGATCGAGATATTGCCCGGCTCGAACGACGTGTTCTTCACCCGCGTGTAGGGCCGGGTCCAGTCCAGCCGCAGGCCTTCCGCGCCCCAGAACGCCTCGGGGTCGGCGACGGAAGCGGCATAGCGTGTCGCGTAGCCTGTTGCATCGACATGGGCCTTGGCCACGAAATCAGCCGAAGCCGCATAGATGGATTTCAGGGCCTCGCCGGACATCGCGCTTCTCCTCGCCTTGCCTTGCCGCGATGCCCGACCGTGGGCCCCCGCAGCGCCGTCGTTCCATCAGCGGAACGGCCTTCACGCAGCGGGAGAGTATCACTTAGTAAATATTTTGTTAACCCCCTAATTATCATGCACATTTCTGTAAATTTCTTGACCGAAATCGAGTAAAATCTGCAAATTCATGAAAATCGCGGCTGCGATTGCCGTTGCAATTCAACGGGCTGCCGCTCACAGGGATGTGATCTTTCCGGTCGGGAAAAGCGGACGCCGTGAAAGGCTTTTTGCCCGGCGTATCTGACCTCAGCCTGATTCGACTGTTGGGCGCGGACCGTCCAGAAGCCGGTCCACGGCCTTGACATCCGGAAGGTACAGCACCTGCGGCTCGCGCAGCCCTTGCGCCTCAAGCGACCGGCGCAAGGGCGCGCGCAGGCCGACCAGATAGACCTGCCCGCCGCGCCGCCGGGTCTGGTCCGCCAGCCGCTGGAAACTGCGCGCCCCGGAACTGTCGATCAGCGGCACTTCGGACATCTCAAGCACGAAGGCCCGCGGAGCCTCGGCGATCCGTTCCAGAATCCCGCCGATCTGCGCTGCTGCACCAAAGAAATACGGGCCCTGCAGGTGAAAGACCACGCGGTCGGCCCGCGCCGGGACATCACCGCACCCCGAAAGCGCAAGCCTGCATTGAGCTGCCCGACTTCGCTGTCATGCGCCTTACGCCGCTGTCCGCCCTGTTGAATGGCGGCTTCGCTTTCGCCTTCGTCTTCAGCCCGACGATCTGCAACGGAAAACGGGCGGCCCGAAAGGACCGCCCGCTGATCTGTGCAAGAAGGCCCAGCGCTTAAAGCGGCAGGTCCATCCGCATGTTGACGATCACCTTCCCGCGCACGGCCTCGCTGAAGCGCAGCTGCGCCTGGCTGCCGACACTTCCGGTTCCCGGCGTCGCATGCGGGGCGATGTAGCGCGCCTGCCCGGATGCCGAGACGAGAACCCCTTCTGCCACGATGGACTCGACCAGCCGGATCCGGCCGCCAAACGGGATGTAGCCGCCGGCGTCGGCATTCCAGATGTCGGACGCCGTGTTCTGGGAATGGCTCAACGGCAGCGGGTTCACGATCGGCTGGTTCACGTTGTTGAAACTGTTGCCCTCGACCCGGACATTTCGCGTCTGGCTGAAGTCCAACGCGGCAAAGGTGGTGTCCACCATGTCGACCCGGTCGATCGCGCCGTTGAAGACCCGGAAGCTGTTCGAGGTCAGCGAAAAGCCGTTCAGGTAGTGCCCTGGCCCATGCGGCCGCACGACCACGAAGCGGAAGGCCGGGCTCATGTTCGACGCGATGAACACGTTGCCGACGATGTTCAGTCCGCCGAACGAAAACTCCCCGCTGTTTTCCGGCGCCGCATCATGCTCGTTGCCCCATTCGATAAAGCAGTTGTCGACATAGTTTCCGGTCACCACGGTCGAGATATTGGTCTGGGTGAAGATCAGCCCGGCGCGGCGCAGGCCGGACCCGCCATCGTCGCCCTGAAAGAAATGGTTCGCGTGGATCAGGTGGCCGGTGCCGTTGACCACCGCGAAATGCGCAAATCGGACCGCGCGGTTGTTGCGCAGTTTCACGTCATTGGCCTGAATGTTCAGCGCGATCGACGTGCGATCGACAACGTTCAGCGCCTGTTCGTTCGACAGGAACTGGCACATGTCGACAAACATGCCCTGGCAGCCGGTTCCGATCGACGTGATGCCGCGGTCAAGCGGCCGGTTGAAGCTGCAGGACATGAACCGCTGCGTTGCCCCTGCCCGGGCAAGCATCACGCCCGAACAGGCTCCCAGACAGTTGAATTCGATGTCCTCGAACTCGAAGCGCCCCAGAAGGTCGAAGCCGCTGAAGTCCAGCATGTATTTGAACCGTCGGAACGTATAGGTCCGCGTGCCCGCCGCGGCGAACAGGGGCTGGCTCAGGTCGATCGTCCCCGCCGCCACGTTCTTTGACTTGACGTAAACTTCGCGGCCAACGCCCGTGCCCTGAACCAGCGATCCGACCGGAATGCTTGCGACGTTGGCAACACCGGTCAACGTCACCGGTGCGGCTGCGGAATAGGTCGCGACCGACGTGAAGGTCTCGCTCGTCCAGCCGGGCCCCGGCACCGCATTCAGCGACCCGTTGCGAACCACCCTCCGCGTGTTGAAATTCGTGATACCGACCAGCGTCGCGACATCCAGAGGTTCGGTCATGTCAACGCGGCGCCCCGAAAGGTCCAGCGCGACATGGTCGGTAAAGTAGAACAGGGCCTGCAAGGCCCGCTTGAAGCCCTCGATCTCGGACCCGAAAGCCTGGCCGTAAGTATCAAGGTCAAAGTTCCGTGTCAGGGTCAGCTTGCGGTCGGAAGGCATCGAAAGCGTGCCCTCGAACCGGATGCGGCTGTTGATCGACACGTCGCTGTTCAGCCGGAACACGCCTCCCGGCACCAGGATCATGCGCCCGTTGGCACCGGCGTCGGCGGCAAGGAAGGCGGCGGTGTCGTTCGTCGATCCGTTGCCAAGGGCGCCGTAGTCGCGCACATCGACCCAGTCCATCAGCTTGCGGATGAAGGTGTTGGTCACATCCTCGACCACGATGTCATCGATCCGGACCACGCCGCCGGTCGCACCGGTCAGGTCGATCCCGATATGGGCATACGCCACCAGCGGCGTCCAGGCGAGGTCGACCCCGGTCCGGCTGGCCGGTGAGATGATGGCGCTTACGGTTGCCACCTGCCCGTAGGTCGTCAGCTGGACGCTTGGGCCGGCCTGCGTCACCGTCGCCACGTTCTGGCCCGCCAGATCCCCCGCCCAGGTCGCGATCCGCACCGCCGGCAGGTTGCCCGACACGGCCTTCACCCGTGCGGTCACCCGCAGATACAGCCCCGGCTGCACCGGAGTTTGCGCAAAGGACCGCAGCTTCTGCGTCGCATCGGTCTTCTGCAGTTCAAGGCAGCCGGCAAAATCCTGGTCGTTCGTCACCAGCGCCGCATTCGGCTGGCCCAGATAGGATCCCGCACCCGGCGTCCCGTCCTCGCGCGACCAAAGGTTCAGTCCTGCCGAAAAGGACGGTGGCATCAGGACCAGCCCGTCGGTGATTGCCTTGTTCATCTGTGAAATACCCTCGCTTCGCGCCACTGCCAGGGGCGAAGCCGGTCGGGTTGTCCCCGAAACCGCGACGCCTTGGGGCAATGGGGTAGCAAGGATGGCTTAACCGTCCTTCAGACCGGCGCGCGCAGGGTCACCTCGCAGCGCAACGGCCGTTCCCGCCGCGGGCGCCGGTTCCGGCAAAGGCAAGCGCGGTTCTGCGCGGGATGCAGAAGGGACGGGGCAGCGGG
Organism: Rhodobacterales bacterium; assembly: GCA_031441285.1. Taxonomy (GTDB): domain Bacteria; phylum Pseudomonadota; class Alphaproteobacteria; order Rhodobacterales; family Rhodobacteraceae; genus Tabrizicola. The sequence goes on along the minus strand of JANOER010000214.1, from coordinate 64 downwards.
CTGCCCGGTCGGCTCAGACCCCGATATCGGGCGCCGGCAACAGCTGGACCGCATTGATCTGCCA
>JANOER010000213.1:0-23530 GCA_031441285.1 Rhodobacterales bacterium | reverse complement strand
CTTGGTTTCGACCACGACGCTCTTGGTCCGGCCGTGGCTGAAGCTTTGCTTCACCTGTCCGGAACGGGGGGCGCCCCCGAGGCCAAGAGGTTTCTTGCCGTCTGTATCGCTCATGCGTCCTACGTATCCTTCATGGCGGTCGTGCCGCCGTCTTGCGCGGCCACCTGCAATCGCAGGCCGGCCAGCCTTGCCGCTTCCTCTACAACACGAGTTCTGAGTCCACCAGCCGCAAGCGCGGCGTGTATCGCACGTTCGCGCCCGAAGGACAAACCCATTTCCCCGGCAGTCAGGATGCCGATGAAACCGCCCTTCCCCTCGGGGGGAGAGAGCTTCGTCTTGCCGCGTTCCGATCCGTCGCTGGCCTGGATCAGCGTTGCCGCCTGCCCTTTTGCCAGCCAGTCCTTCACCTTCTCGTAGCCCATCACCGCATCGCCGGCCTTGCGCGCCAGTGACAGAAGATCGACGACCCGCTGCACCATCAATCGCTCGACCAGGTCGGCCATCCCATCCGGCACCTTGACCGGTTGGCGGGCGGCGCGGGCGAAAAGTCCCTTCTTCGCCACCTTTTCGATCAGCGCCCGGTCAGCCGAGACATAAATCCCCCGCCCCGGCAGCCGCCCCAGGATATCCGGGACGATCTGAGCCTCCGGGCCGACGCAAAAGCGGATCAGCCCGGCCTTGGGCTGGCTTTCCCCGGTCGCAATGCACTTGCGTTCCGGGTCGTCCTGGTCCTTTTCACGGCCGCCGCGCGTCATCCGCCTCTGGGTCCCGAGGTCTGAGATCAGACCTCGGCCTCCTCGTCTTCGGCCGGCGCTTCAGCCGGCTGTTCCAATTCGGCCGGATCGACCCAGCCCAACATGACACGCGCGGTCATGACCAGGGTCTGCGCCTCTTCCAGCGACATGTCGAACTTCTCCAGCACGCCTTCGTCCTTCTTGCGCTGGCCGTTTTCGGTCGTCCAGCCGCCGGCCAGTTCCCAGTCGGCGCAGGTGGCGAAGTCTTCCAGCGTCTTGATGCCGTCCTGGCCCAGTGCTTCCAGCATCTGCGGGGTCAGGCCCTCGAATTCGACCAGACTGTCCTCGACACCCAGCGCGCGGGCGTTTTCCATCGCCTTGGCATTGGCTGCCTCAAGGAAGTCTCGGGCGCGGGCCTGCAGTTCGGCGGCGGTGCCTTCGTCGAAACCGTCGATCGACAGCAATTCGTCAACTTCGACGTAGGCCACTTCTTCCAGGTTGGTGAAGCCCTCGGCCACCAGAAGCTGCGCCATCATCTCGTCGACGTCCAGGGTGTCCATGAACAGCTTGGTGCGCTCGGCGAACTCGGCCTGGCGGCGCGAGGATTCTTCGGCCTCGGTCAGGATGTCGATGTCCAGACCGGTCAGCTGGCTGGCCAGACGCACGTTCTGGCCCCGGCGACCGATGGCCAGCGAAAGCTGTTCGTCGGGAACGACAACCTCGATCTTGCCGGCCTCTTCGTCGATCACGACCTTGGACACCTCGGCCGGCTGCAGCGCGTTCACCAGGAACGTCGCCTGATCCTGGTTCCACGGAATGATGTCGATCTTTTCGCCCTGAAGCTCGTTCACCACGGCCTGCACGCGGCTGCCGCGCATGCCGACGCAGGCACCGACGGGATCAATCGAGTTGTCGTAGCTGATCACGGCGATCTTGGCGCGGCTGCCCGGGTCACGGGCGACGGCCTTGATCTCGATGATGCCGTCATAGATTTCCGGCACTTCCATCTTGAACAGTTCGGCCATGAACTGCGGGTCGGTCCGCGACAGGAAGACCTGCGGCCCACGCGGTTCGCGGCGCACATCCTTGATGTAGCAGCGGATGCGGTCGCCGATGCGGTAGGCTTCGCGGCCGATCTTCTCGTTCCGGCGCAGGATGCCTTCGCCGCGCCCGATGTCGACGATGACGTTGCCGTATTCCTCGCGCTTGACGGCGCCGTTGATGATCGTGCCCTTGCGGTCCTTGAATTCCTCGAACTGGCGGTCACGCTCGGCCTCGCGGACCTTCTGCAAGATAACCTGCTTGGCACTTTGCGCAGCGATTCGGCCCAGATCGACCGGCGGAACCTCGTCGATGATCTCGCTGCCGATCTCTGCGTCGGGCTTCAGCGCCAGGGCCTGCTTCAGCGTCACCTGAGCGTGGTGGTTTTCCACCAGATCATCCTCGACCACGGTGCGGACGCGGGTGAAGGACGCGCGGCCGGTCTTGCGGTCGATCCTGACGCGGATGTCCATCTCGGCGCCGTAGCGCGACTTGGCGGCCCGGGCGAGGCTGTCCTCCATCGCCTGGATCACCAGTTCCGGGTCGATCATCTTTTCGCGCGCGACCGCCTCGGCGGTCTGCAGAAGCTCAAGCTGGTTGGCCGATGTGATTGCCATCGTCGTCTCCCTGGTTTCTCAGTGGTCGCGTGATGTTTGAGGAAAACCGGTCTCCACTTTTCCTCATCACGCTCAGTGTTTCGTCTCGGGGGTAGGCTCTGCGTCCTCATCCCCGTCGGTTTCCTCGATCTCGTCGAACTGGCCGTCCTGCGGTTCGGCGACCTTCTTCTGGCGCAGCATCTCGCTGATCAGGGCGTCGGTCAGGATCAGCTTTGCATCCGACAGCCAGTCGAACTTCAGCCCGATGGTGACCTCTTCGCCTGCCTCCTCGATGGTGATGAGCACTTCATCCCCCTCGATCCCGGCCAGATCGCCCTTGAAGCGGCGGCGGCCGTCGATCAGCTCGGACGTCTCGATCCGCGCCTCCCAGCCTTTCCAGACATCGAAATCCTTCAGCCGGGTCAGCGGGCGGTCGATGCCGGGAGACGAGACTTCAAGGACATAGTTTTCCTCGACCGGATCCTCGACATCCAGCACCGCCGAGACGGCGGTAGAGATGTCGCCGCATTCATCGACGCCGATTCCGCCATCAGGCCGGTCGGCCATGATCTGCAGGATGCGCGTCTTGCCACCCATCAACCGCACACGCACCAGCTCGAACCCCAGCCCCTCGATCACGGGGATGATGATGTCGGCAAGGCGGCGGTCGATGGCAGATTTGGCGATAAGGTCGGACATGGGCGTTCCAGAAACGAAAAAGCGGACCCAGTGGCCCGCCCGTGAAGATCGGTAGCTTCGGGTGTGGACCCCGAAACCGCTGTTGAAGGGGATATACGCTGCAAGGCCCGAGTCTGCAAGAGCCGCTCATCGCTTCCTTGCGGACGCTCTTCGCTTGGTTCCAGCGAAGAAAGCCGTCAGGCTTGATGAGCGGCGGGTCAAAGCTTGCGAAACACCATCACCAGCCCACGGTCATCCTTGTGCGGATGCGCAGCCCCTTCGTAGATCGGGATATCCCGCCACGCGACCGGCGTGATCCGGCCCAGCGCCACAAGCCGTGCAAGCGCGGACCCGAAGCCCGCCCCGTCCAGCACCGGACCGATCGTGCCGCAGGCGAAGACGGCTCCGGCCCTGGTGATGCGCAAGAGTTCGGGAAGGCACTCCGGTCCGACATGGCCATGCGTAAAGGTGCCGCAACTGATGATCGCGTCATAGCTTGCATCAGGGATGTCCAGCGCCTTGGTCAGGTCATCCAGCATCAAGGCGCGGTAGAGGCCCTTTTCCCGTGCGACCGTCAGCATCTCGGGCGTGATATCCAACCCGTCGACCGCAAGGCCCCGCAGGTTTTCGCCGACCAGACCGGTCCCGCAGCCGATGTCGAGGATCCTGGCATCCGGGGCGATCTCGGCCTTCAGGATCGCGGCGATTTCGCGCGGCGCGATATAGCCCCAGGCGACCCCGAAACTTTCATCATAGGTCGAAGCCCAGTCGCCATACATACGCGCAGCATCCTGCGGGCCGTTGATTTCATAAGCTTTGTCAAGATCATAGGACACTTCGGACATCAGACATACCCCGGCTGTTGCCGCGTAGGCTGCCTTGCCCGGATCACAGAACGATGACAGGCTCACGTCGGTTTTCCGTCAATCCCCGCCCCGCCCGCCGGAACGATGCCAATGCGCGGCGGCCTGCATTGCCCCTGCGCCGGCAACCTGCGATATTCCCGCGACCCAGAAGCAGGAGGACCGCCCGGAATGTTCGCCAGATGTGGAAAGCACATGTCGTGGGCGGCGTTGGGTGTGGTTCTGCTGGCGTTTTGCGCGGACCCGACTGCCGCGCTTGACCGGCTTGACCTTCAGGTCGCCGGCGGGGACGAGGCCCTGACCCGGGCGGTCAATTCGGCCTCGCTGCTGCGGTCGCTGCAATCGCAGGATCTGACCGATCCGCAGGATCTGGTGGCAGCGGCGCGGGCCGATTACGGGCGCATCCTCGCGGCGCTGTACGCACGCGGCCACTATTCGGTGACGGTGCGCATCGCGATCGACGGGCGCGAAGCCGCCGACATCCGCCCGCTTGAGGGTCCGGCCTCGATTTCGGCGATCGTGGTCACGGTCGATCCCGGCCCAGCCTTCGCGCTGGGACAGACCCGCATCGCGCCGCAAGCCGCCGGGACCGACCTGCCGTCGGCCTTCCGCAGCGGCGAGCCGGCAGAAAGCGCCGTGGTTGGCGATGCGGTCGCCGTGTCGATCCGGGCCTGGCGCAACGTCGGCCATGCGAAAGCTGCCGTGGCGGCCGAGTCGGTCATCGCCGACCACCGGACCGCCTTGCTTGACGTGGACGTGACCCTGAGCCCCGGCCCGAAACTGCGTTTCGGTGCGCTTTCCGTCGACGGCGAGGCGCGCATGCGCGAGGCGCGGATCATCAAGATCGCGGGCCTTCCCTCGGGCAAGACCTTCAGCGAGACCGAGCTTCGCCGCGCCGAGACCCGCCTGCGCCGGACTGGCATCTTCAGTTCGGTCACGCTGGAGGAAGCCGACCGGATCACCGCGCCGGATCTCTTGGGCATCGGCGCCACCGTGGTCGAGCAAAAGCTGCGCCGCTATTCGCTGGGGGCCGAAATCGCCACCGCGGACGGGGTCGCACTGACTGGCTCCTGGCTGCACCGGAACCTCTGGGGCGGAGGGGAGCGGCTGGAGTTCGAGGCCGGGATCACCAACATCGCGTCCAGCATCAGCGGGGTCGACTACGGTTTCAGCGTCACGCTTGACCGCCCTGCAACCCTGACGCCCGACACGACGGCCGGCCTTGTCTTCCGCTTTGCCCATGCCGACGAGGTGGATTACAGCCTTGACGGGGTCGAGTTCGGGCTTGCCTTCTCGCAGGTCATCTCGGACCGGCTGACCGCACGGGCCGAGCTGACCTATGCCTATGTCCAAGGCTCGGACCCGCAAGGAGACTTCACCTACGAGGTCATCGCCCTGCCGCTTGGGCTGACCTGGGACAAGCGCGACGTCCCGGCCAACCCGACCAGCGGGTTTTATCTGGATGGCGAGGTCAAGCCGTTCCTGGGTCTTGGCGACACGAAATCGGGCGTCAGGGCGACCTTTGACGGGCGCGTCTACCGAAGCCTGGACGCCGCTGGCCGGTTCGTGGTTGCGGCCCGCCTGCAAGGCGGCGCGATCTACGGGCCGGAGCTTCTGGATGTCCCGCGCGACCAGCTGTTCTATTCGGGCGGCGGCGGAACGGTTCGCGGCCAGCCCTTCCAGTCGCTGGGCGTTCAGGTGCCGACAGGGACGGGATCCGAGTTCCTGATCGGTGGCAAGTTCTTCGCGGCGGGGTCGCTGGAATTGCGGGCCAAGGTGGCCGACAAGATCGGCATCGTGGGCTTTGTCGATGTCGGCAGCGTTGGTCTGGACGGCGTGCTGGACGGAAGCGCAGAAACCCATGCCGGGGCCGGTCTGGGGATTCGCTACGATACCGGCATCGGCCCGATCCGGCTGGATGTGGCGGCGCCGGTCAGCGGCGACACCGGCGACGGCGTGCAGTTCTACATCGGCCTTGGGCAGGCATTCTGATGCGGCGCGCAGCGATCCTTGCCTTGGCTCTGGTGGCCACTCCGCTGTTCGCCCAGGAGGACGACCGCGACTTCCTGACCGCGTTTCTGGAAGACAACCTGTCGGGTGCCGGGCGCGAAGTGACGATCACCGGCTTTGCCGGCGCGCTTTCGGCCCGGGCCACCATCGAAACCCTGACGATCGCCGACGACGACGGGATCTGGCTGACGATCAGCGGCGCGACGCTGGACTGGAGCCGGTCGGCGCTGTTGTCGGGCGAGGTGCGGATCAGCGAGTTTTCGGCCCGCGAAATCACCCTTGCGCGGCTTCCGTCAGTGCCCGACGCCGATGGGGCTATTCCGTCCCCGGAAGCTGCGCCCTTCAGCCTGCCGGAACTGCCGGTGTCGATCGACATCGACCGCATTGCCGCCGACCGGATCACCCTTGGCGAAACCATTCTGGGCCAGTCCTTCGAGGGCACGCTTTCGGCCGCCCTGTCGCTGGTCGGCGGCGAGGGTTCGGCCGCGCTGGACCTTACCCGGACCGATGACGGGCCCAGCGCCGAAATCGCGCTTGCCGCCAGCTATTCCAACGCAACGCGCGACCTTGCGCTGTCGCTGGACGCGTCGGAAAGCGCTGGCGGCATCGTCGTCGGCCTGCTTGGCATTCCGGGCGCGCCTTCGGCGTCGTTCCAGCTTTCGGGCGAAGGGCCGCTTGAGAACCACAAGGCCAGCATCAGCCTTGCGACGGATGGCCAGGACCGTCTGACCGGCACGGTGATCCTTGGTCAGGAACCGGGTGGAGCCTACCGTCTGCAAGCCGATGTCGCGGGCAACATCGCGCCGATCCTGGCCCCGGATCATGTGGATTTCTTCGGCACCGATGTCGGTCTGTCGCTGGACGCCCACCACACGCCGTCGGGACGGATCACGCTTGACCGGCTGTCGGTCAAGGCGCGGTCGGTCTCGTTTGACGGGCGTGCAGTCCTTGCCGCGGACGGGCTTCCGGAAATGATCGACATCGCGGGACGTCTGGCGGACCCGGACGGATCGCCGGTGCTGCTGCCGTTCGGCGACAGCCCGATCCGGGTGGACCGGGCCGATTTTCGCCTGTCCGGCACCAGCGTGGCGGGCAAGGGCTGGACGGCCGACATCGGCATCGACGGCCTGACCCACGCGGCGGCCAGAATTGGCCGGCTTTCGCTGTCCGGATCAGGCCGGATCGGGCGCGCCGGGGATAAAAGCAGCGTCGGCGGCACTTTGCGCCTTGCGGCCAATGACCTGATCCCGGTTGACGCGGGCCTTGCCGCCGCACTGGGGCAGGACTTGCGCGGCGGCCTGCGGTTCCACTGGCTTGAAGGGGATGGCACGCTGAACCTGACCGGGCTTGACCTTGCCGGTGACGGGTTCGGCGCGACCGGAGCCTTGCAGGTCCAGGGTCTTGACTCTGGCCTGCTGACCTCGGGCAACCTGCGGCTGACGGCTGCCGACCTGTCCCGGTTCTCGGTTCTGGCGGGCCGGCCGCTGGGTGGCAGCGGAGAGGTCGTGATCGACGGCTCTGCCGGCTTGCTGTCGGGCATGCTGGACGGGACCGCCGACGTGTCGGCCAACGGCCTGACCATCGCGGTCGACGAGGTGGACAGCCTGTTGCGGGGTCCGTCCACGGCCCGGATCTCGGTCCTGCGCGATACGACCGGCACCACGTTGCGGGCGTTCGATCTGGTCGCCGGAGGCTTGACCGCGCGGGCCAGCGGCAAGCTGGCGACCGAAGGCTCAAGCCTTTCAGCCGAACTGTCGCTGCCCGATCTGTCCGCTTTGGGCGGCAGCTATGGCGGCAGCGCCAGCCTGACCGCCGGCTTCGAGGGCACCCCGAAGGACGGACGACTGGCGCTGGACGGAAGCGGGCGAAACCTCCGCATCGGCGACCCGAACGCCGACCGGATCCTAGCCGGAAACAGCACCCTGTCCGTCCTGCTTGGCCTGCGCGGCGGGGCGGTCGAGATTGACTCGGCCACTCTGGCCAACCCGCAGGCTACGCTGTCTGTCTCCGGAAGGCTTGAAGATGCCGTCCGCAAGCTGACGATCAACGCCCGGCTTGCGAACCTTGGACTGGTGCTGCCGAACCTTGATGGCCCGCTGGTCCTGGACGGGTCAGCCAGCCAGACCAGCGCCGGCTACACGGTTGACGCGGGCTTTCAGGGCCCCGCCGCGATCAATGGCACGATCCGGGGTACCGTCGCGCCAAACCTTTCGCGCGCCAACCTTGCCGTGACCGGGGTCGGGCGGGCAAGCCTGACCAACCTTTTCATCTCGCCACGGGCGCTGGATGGCCAGGTCCGCTATGACCTGACCCTGAACGGCCCGTTCCGCCCGTCCGCGCTTTCGGGCCGGCTGACCTTGTCGAACGGCAGGTTTTCTGACCCCGGGATCGGCGTGTCGCTGGAAGGCATCGAGGCGCTGGCGCAATTGCAAGGCGGGCAGGCACAGCTCTCGTCCACCGCCCGGCTGTCGGCAGGCGGGCTGCTTCGCGTCGACGGGCCGATCGGTCTTGAGCCGCCGTTCCAATCCCGGCTGTCTGTCAGCCTTGACCGGATCCGGCTGGTGGACCCCGAGCTTTACGAGGCCACGCTTGACGGTTCGGTCACAGTCGAGGGCCCGCTTGCCGGAGGCGCCCTGATCGCAGGATCGCTGCAGCTTGCCGAAGCCGAGCTGCGGGTCCCGGATTCGGGCTTTGCCAGCGCCGCGGCCCTTTTGAACGTGACCCACATCAACGAACCAGATCCGGTGCGCCAGACGCGGTTCCGGGCCGGGCTGATCGACACCGGCGCTGGCACCTCTGCCGCTTCGGGACCAAACCGTCCGTTCCGGCTTGACCTGACTGTCTCTGCTCCTGCGCGCGTTTTCGTCCGGGGCCGTGGCATCGACGCCGAGCTTGGCGGCCAGATCCGGCTGCAAGGGACCACCAATGCCATCGTCCCTTCGGGTCAGTTCAGCCTGATCCGCGGCCGGCTCGATATCCTTGGCAAGCGGCTCGTGCTGTCCGAAGCCGAACTCCAGCTGGCCGGTAGTGCGGTTCCATACTTGCGGGTCGTGGCCGAAAATCAGGGCCGTGAAGTTGTCAGTCGGGTAACCGTTGAAGGGCAGGCCGACGATCCGAAGGTTTCGTTTTCCTCGGTGCCAGAGCTGCCGCAGGAGGAGGTTCTGGCGCAGCTTCTGTTCGGGCGCGACCTTAGCCGTCTGTCTGCATTGCAGGCAGCGCAACTTGCCAATGCCGTTGCCGTTCTTGCCGGCCGGGGCGGCGAAGGCATCGTGACCCGGCTGCGCAACAGCTTTGGGCTGGACGATCTTGACCTGACCACGTCCGAGGACGGCTCAACCGCCCTGACCGCCGGACGCTACCTGAGCGAGAACCTTTACAGCGAGATCGAGCTTGGACAGGACGGCCAGTCGCGCGTGACGCTGAACCTTGATTTGTCAGCCGGCGTGACGGTGCGGGGCCGGCTGGACAACGATGGCGACAGCGGCATCGGCATCTTCGTCGAACGGGACTACTGAAGCCTTGGCCGTTGGGCCGCGCCGTCAGTCAACCACGCGCTCGAACTCGATATGCCCAACCAGGGCGCTGGCCCATTGCTTCGATTTCCGCACGGTCTGACCCTCGATCCAGAACTCGTTCTGTATCTTGCTGCCCTGCGGGCGGACGCAGTCTTCGGTCACCCGCGTCACGCTGTGCGGCGTGTCGAAGATCTCGATCACCTCTGCGCCGACCTTCGTGACGGTGCATTCATAGGTCCGGCGGGTGGACTGGTCATCCGAGCCAAGGAAGAAATACTGCCGCGGGTGGGTTCCGCCGTCCAGCAAAAGCTGCCCGACCGTCGGCACGTTCGAGGACATGAGATCCGGCCCAAGACCGCGGGTCTGGGTAAGGACGCCGTTTCGCAGGGCAAGCGTTGTCCCTTCCGCGGTCTTCCAGGTAACGACGTCGCCCTTGCTGTCCAGAACCGTCAGAAAGCTGTCCGTTCCGCGGCCGGGGATCACGGCCCGAAGGATCGGGACGCCAGCCTTTTCGATATCAGCGCGCGTGACGGGGGGCCTGGCGGCAGTGGTCGCACCGGACCTGCGCGCCTTGATCTGGGAGACGGTCGACACCGCAGCTGCTCCCAATGCCGCAGCGATCGGATTTGGTTCGCTTTTCTCGTTGCCACATCCGGCAGCAACTGACAGCAAGACCAGTCCGGCAGTCAGCCTTGCCCTGAGGGTCAACGCCACACGCGTCCCCATTCCGGATCAAGCGCTCCGGTGTGGTAGTCACGGATCGAGTTGTAAAGCCGGCCGTCAACGTCAAGCCGGGCGCCGCCGTCCCCGGTATTGGGACGCAAGGTGGCGCCATAGGTTCGCTGGCTCTGGTTCCCAAGCGCCCAGTTCAGCGGGATCGAGAAGCGGACGCCCTTGTCGAACGCGCCATCGCCGAACTCGGCCGCGCTGGCATCGGTCACTGTCGCATAGGCGCCGATGCGCCAGCCGTTCACGAAGACACGGTCGATCGACATTGTGGCGCCGACATCGCCGGCAAGATACTTGCCCACGTCCAGCTGGCCGACATAGCCGTTCCCGAACTCGTAATAGGCCGACACATGGCCGGTCACGACATCGTAGTCATACTCGTCGAAGCCAAAGCCGCCATCGGTATCGCGCTGCCGGGAATAGTTGACCTCGGCCCCCAGGGCCAGCTGGCTGTCGACGGGCTTCCACAGCACTTCGCCCGAAATGCCCGCATGCATCCGTTCAAGGTATCCCAGCGAGACGCGGGAAAAGACGTCAGGGGCGGGCCGTCCAAACCAGGCCAGGGTCAGCCGCTCCAACGCCGGGTCGCCAAACTCGGAATAGCGGTCGCGGTCGGTTCTTACCGGGGGCAAAAGCGAATCCGACGGGGCAACATCCCGGTCGATGTTGCTTGCAACGCGCTTGTAGACCGACCCCGACAGAACAAGCCCCGGACGGAAATCATAGGACGCGGACAGCGACAGGCCAACATCGCCCTTCAGAAGCTCGGACATCCGCAGCGCGGGCCGCAGGCTCCAGCGAAACTTGGGATAAAGATCCTCGTCGCCCAGCGCGTAGGCCGGCACGGGACCGGCATCGGTGATTGTCGTGCGTTCGCGCAGAAGCGTCGCGTTGTCGCCGGCAAACTCAAGCTCTTCCAGATCGCTGCGCCGGATGGTGATCTTCGACGTCCCGATGCCATTGGCGACCGGCACGATCTCGAACACCTCGACCGAGGCCGGCATCACATGGCTCATGGCCCGTGCGGTGCGGCCGATGGCCTGCGAGCCGGCGTCGATCCGTGTATTGCGGATCCGGATCTGCGCCGTGGTTGCGGTCAGGGCAAGGTTCTCGACCACGATACCGTCAACCGCAAGCCGCTTGGTCAGATTCTCGCGCAGGATCGGGCCGGCGTCAGCCTGAGTGACCCAGCCACCATCGAAGGCGTCGGGATCGGCAGACCGCGACGGACGTGCCTTGACCGGCGAGGGGGCAGTTCCCATGACTCCGCCGGTCAGGCGGGTCTTGGGGTCAAGGATGATGTGGAAGGCAAGGCCGATTTCGCTGCCATACATCGAGTAGATGCCGTATCGAAACATCGGGCCTTTCTGATATTCGACACCGAAGTTGAACGGGCTGTCGCGGTCGATCAGGCCCCGCGTCTCGTCTTCCAGAACATAGTCGTCGGTCGAGTATTCCGCCTTCAGGGTCCAACGGTCGTTCAGCTTGTATTCGACGCCGGCGAAGGGCGACACGTCGCCCCGGAACCATTGCTCGACATTCGGCTTGCCCTTGTCGCTGTCCTCAAGCGCCGGACGGTCGCCGAAAGGCGATCCGATCGACCCGGCGGTTCCCAGACGGCCCCACCCCAGTCCCGCCGTCACCTTCAGCTTTTCGCCGAACGTCTTGGTCGCAGCAATGTATTCGGACGAGAACAGCCCTTGGCCGGTAAAGTCGATCAGGCCCACGGTCAGCGACGGGACATACTGACTTTCCTCAAGGATCCGGTAGCGGATATCCATGCTGCGGTCGCGGTAAAGGTCGTCGTCGGTCGGGAAAAGCGTGTTCCAGTCCCGCCAGGTCTGAAACCGGAACGATGCCGACAGCCGTTCGGTGAACTGAAAGCTGAGCGTCCCCCGCGAGACATTCCCGATGAGGGTTCCACTGAAGGTGAACTTGGAATCGGCCTGCGCTTCGCCTGACGGAAGCTCGATCAGGCCCGACATGCCGTTGATGTTCAGCGTTGCCGGAAATTCCGGGGTCTGCGCGCGGACGCCGCCGACACACAGCGCAGAGGTCAGCGCAAGCGAAGCAAGAACCCGACGAGGCAGATGCAGCATGATGTCCAAGACCCGAAATACCCCGCTAGTCTATGCGTGGATCACGCTTGCAGGGCAAGACCTATCGTCTGAATCGCCGGGCTATCCACAACATCTGTCACTTGCCCGGCCCGGTGACTGGTGGTCCGGCTCGTCAGGCCGGATCATCTTCAAGTCGCACGCGCAGCTCGCGCAGGACCGACAGCAAGGCCCGCACCCGGTCTTGTCCCAGGGCCTGGACGACCTCGCCGATCAACGGCACGACCGTTGCCACCGCCGAATCCCGCGCAGAGCGGCCCGAGGGGCTGATTGCGACGAACTTCTGGCGGGCGTCCTCCCAATCCGGGCGGATGTGGACGTGTCCGGCCCATTCCAGCCGGGCCAGCGTGTTGGTCATCGCCCCGCGCGTGACATGAAACGCCTTGGCCAGTTGCGCCGGGGTGCGTTCGTCGTTGATCCGCGCCAGATGGTTCAGGACGGAAAAATGCGACAATTGCATCCCCTTCGGCAGGACCTTCGAGATGCGGTTGCGCGCCAGCTGGTCAGCCATGAACAGCTCGCCGAAAAGCGCCACCGCGATGTCGTCGGCCTTTTCCCCGCTCATCATGGTCCGTCGAACTCCCGGTCGTGCATAAGGGATGGAATGCGGTTGCGGGCCGCGTCAACCCGGGCCAGATCCAGATCGACCAGGGTGATCCCCGGGTCGGCTCCGCCATCCGCCAGCACCTCGCCCCAGGGGGCGACGGCAAGAGAGTGGCCGTGCGTCCGGCGGCCCTTGCCGTCACGTTCGGCGTGAAAGCCGGTCTGCGCGGGAGCAAGGACAAAAGAGCCGGTCTCGATCGCGCGGGCGCGCAACAAGGTTTCCCAATGCGCAGCGCCGGTGATGTGGTTGAAGGCCGCCGGAACCGTCAGGATCTGCGCGCCAGCCCGGGCCAGACGGCGATAAAGCGCCGGAAACCGCAGGTCATAGCAGACGGTCATCCCGATCCGGGCAAAGGGCGTTGCGGCCAGCACCGCGTGCGCTCCGGGCCGGTAGCCCGCGCTTTCGCGGTAGACCTCGGTTTCCGACACGTTCACGTCGAACATGTGGATCTTGTCATAGCGGGACACAACCTCGCCGTCGGGTCCGATCAAGAACGACCGGTTGGCAAAACGTCCGTCCGCATCGGTTGTCAGAAGCCCAAGCGAGCCGATCAGCAGCCAGACGCCGCCTGCTTTCGCCTCGGCCCGCAGGGCGGCAAGTGTCGGATCCTGATCCTCATGCCGGAAGTCGGCGCGTTGCCGCGCACGGTCAGATGACAGGCTGTTGGTCATTTCCGGCGTCAGCACGAACCCGGCCCCGCCCGCAATGGCCTGCCGGACGAAGGCCACCGTCACCGGCAGGTTCGCCGCCGGGTCGTCGGTCACGTTCAGCTGGACAAGTGCGGCCCGCATCAGCCGGCCAGCAGTGGGTCAAGCTTGCCGGCATGGTCCAGCGCGTGCAGGTCGTCCGATCCGCCGACATGCGTCGCCCCGACGAAGATTTGCGGCACCGTGCGCAGCCCATTCGCCCGCTGCACCATCGCGGAGCGCAAAGCAGGGTCACAGCTGACATCAATCTCGCGGTAAGTCACGCCCTTGCGGGTCAGAAGGCGCTTGGCCGCGTGGCAATAGGGACAGGTTGGAGTGGTGTAGATTTCGACCGGGCGCATGAAAGAACCTCGCTTGCGCCCCTGACTATAGGCCTTCAGGCGTCTTTCGCAACGCGCGCCAGAGCGACGACATCGACCGACCGCGCACCTGCATAAAAAAGCGCCTCGGTCGCAGCGGCAAAGGTCGCGCCCGAGGTCATGACATCATCAACCAGAAGGATGTCGCGCCCGACGACACGGCCCGCCCGCTGCGCCGGCACCCGGAAGGCATCGGTCATGTTGGCAAAACGCCCGTCACGGGTCCGCCCCTCTTGCGTTCCCGTCGTCCGGCGCCGGATCAGCGCGTCGGGGCAGTGGTCCAGCCCGGCCAGCCGCGCCAGCGCCTGCGACAAAAGCGCCGCCTGATTGTATTTGCGCCGAAAGAGCCGGAACCAGTGCAGCGGCACCGGAACCAGCAGCGCCCCGGGCCGCAGAATCGGTTCGGAGGCCCGCATCAGCCAGGCCGCTGCCGGACGCGCCAGATCCATCCGGTCGCCATGCTTCAACGCCAGAACCAGGCTTCGGCCGTTGTCGCGGTACATCAGCGCCGACCGCCCCTGGCCCCAGGGCCGCGCGATGGCCATGCAGTCGTCGCAGACCGCAATCTCGCCCGCGTCGCCCCCCGGCAAGGGCACGCCGCAGCGGTCACAGACCAGCCCGGCGATGAACGGCGTCTCGCGCCAGCACTCACCGCACAGACCGAAGTCCGAGGTGACCTGCGCCGCGCAGCTGATGCACTGCGGCGGGTAAAGCACGTGCAGCGCAGCTTGCAATCCCACCCTGTCCTCCTAATGTCCCGGCGATGACCCAGCCCCCGCCTCTGACAGACCGCTCTGCCCTGCTGCGCCACCGCGCGCGTGGTCTGGCGCGCGCCGACCATGACGGCGCGATGTTTCTTCACCGGATCGCCCGGTCCGACATCGAGGAGAGACTGATCGAGGTTAACAGAACGTTTACAGCGCCCGCCGTGGTGACGGGTTTCCCGGGCTTTTGGCGTGATCTGCGCGCCGATGCGGTGGTTGTGCCGGACGACGAGCTTCTGGCGCTGACCCCCGGCGCGCATGATCTGGTGATTCATGCCATGGCGCTGCACTGGGCGAATGACCCGGTGGGCCAGTTGGTGCAATGCCGAAGGGCGCTGAAGCCCGACGGCCTGTGCATCGCGGTGCTGGCGGGCGGATCCAGCCTGCACGAGCTGCGGGCAAGCCTTGCCGAAGCCGAAAGCCGGATCTCCGGCGGCCTGTCCCCGCGCGTCCTGCCGATGGGCGAAATCCGCGACCTTGGCGCGCTGATGCAGCGGGCGGGGCTTGCCTTGCCGGTTGCCGACAGCCTGACGCAGATCGTGCATTACCGCGACCTGTCACGCCTTGTCGGCGATCTGCGCGCCATGGGTGAGACCAACGCCCTTGCGTCCCGCCTGCGACGGCCGACCCGGCGCGGCCTCTTTGGCGCAGCGGAAGCCGTCTACCGGGCGGCCTATCCCACGGCGGACGGCCATCTGCGCGCCACCCTCGAGCTGCAGTTCCTGACCGGCTGGGCTCCGCATGACAGCCAGCAGATGCCGCTTCGCCCCGGTAGCGCGAAGTCACGGCTGGCCGACGCGCTGCGCGTTCCCGAGCAGCCCTTGCCCAAGGGCGGTTGACCCTGCGCTTCAAGCGGTTATGTCCCGCAAGACAGTTCCGGGGAAAACGCCCATGCTTGACGCAAAGGCCGCGCAAATTGCCACCGAGGTTGCTCCGGGTGAGGGTCGTCTGACTCATGCCCCGGCCGATCACCCTCCGGTCCGCAAGCCGAAGATCGGGGTCCTGCTCGCCAATCTCGGAACACCCGACAATTACGACTACTGGTCGATGCGGCGCTATCTGAACGAATTTCTGTCCGACAAGCGCGTCGTCGATTACGCAAGCTGGAAGTGGCAGCCGCTGTTGCAGCTGATCATCCTGACCAAACGGCCGTTTTCATCCGGGGCGAACTACAAGCTGATCTGGAACCACGACCGGAACGAAAGCCCGCTTCTGACCATCACCAAGGCACAGACCGCAGCGATCGCAACCATGATCGCCGACCGGCACGGGGCCGAGGTCATGGTCGACTTCTGCATGCGCTATGGCAATCCCTCGACCGAATCCCGCGTTCGGGCAATGGTCGCGGCAGGCTGCGAAAAGGTGCTGTTCTTCCCGCTTTACCCTCATTACGCCGGGGCGACCTCGGCCACGGCGAACGACCAGTTCTTTCGCGCGATGATGAAGGAAAAGCGCCAGCCGGCGATCCGGACCGTGCCGGAGTATTTCGACCACCCTCTGTACATCGACGCGCTGGCCCGGTCGGTTGAGGCGGCCTATGCAAAGCTGGACCATCGCCCCGATGTGCTGGTGGCCAGCTACCACGGGATGCCGAAGCGCTATCTGATGGAGGGCGACCCCTATCATTGCCAGTGCCAGAAGACCTCACGCCTGTTGCGGGAACGACTGGGCTGGGACAAGGGCGCGATCGACACGACCTTCCAGTCGGTGTTCGGGCCCGAGGAATGGCTCAAGCCCTACACGGTTGAACATGTCGCCGAACTGGCGAAGGCCGGCAAGAAGCGGATCGCAGTTATGGCCCCGGCCTTTTCTGCCGACTGCATCGAAACGCTGGAGGAAATCAACGGCGAGATCCGTGAGGCCTTTGAGCACGTGGGCGGCGAAAGCTTCACCTACATTCCCTGCCTGAACGACGAGCCCGCGCATATCCAGGCCCTGGTCGCGGTCATTGAAGACAACCTGACCGGCTGGCTGCCGCGGTAAGGCCAAGCTTTCCACATGTGCGCGCATGAAAAAACCGCAAGGCCGGGTGGCCCTGCGGTTCGGGGTCTCTCGCTGCGGCCAGGCGTCAGATCAGCAGCACCTGCGTGCCGACCTTGGCCATTTCAAACAGCTCTTCGATATGTTCGTTGTAAAGCCCGACGCAGCCGTTCGACGACTTCCGGCCGATCTTGCGGGTGTCGTGGGTTCCGTGGATCCGGTAGTAGGTCCACCCCAGATACAACGCGCGCGTGCCAAGCGGGTTGTCGCTGGCGCCGCCAAGAACCTCGTCGGGCCACTCGGGGTGACGTTCCTTCATGGATGCGGTCGGCCGCCAGGTCGGGTTGACGACCTTCTGCACCACCTCGGTCTTGCCGCGACGGGTCAGGTCCTCGGACAAGGGCACCGAAGTCGGGTAAAGCCGGTAGATCGACTGATCCTCCGACCAGTAGTGCAGCGCGCGCGAGGTGATATCGACCAGCACCGCGCCACCGCGGGTGTTGTCGAAGTAGTCCTGCCATTGCAACATGCGGAAGCTGGAAATGTTGTTGCGAACCGAACTTGACACGCCGGGAGTGAACTCCGTTGTGCTTTCCTGCGCAAAAGCCGGAAGCGCGGCAAGGCCTGCAACACCTGCCGCGCCGCCAAGAACCGCGCGCCGACTGATCATTCGCTGCACCATGGAGTCAGCTCCTTCTGTCTTTTTCATCCGCCGCGTATAGCCAGCTTCGCGTCGTCCCGCAATTCAAAGACGCGTCATCCCTGCCGAACCGGCAGAAGCAGGTTTGAACCTCGCGCGGGCTTTCTATATGAGAACCGGAAATGCCGCAGTCCGCGGCCCGAAACTGGTGGACGGAATGAACAGACGGATGCTGATCCTGCACGGGGCCGCGCTTGCGCTTGCGGCGTGCGGCCCGACAACCTCGACAGTTGGCACGGATGGCAAGCCCTTGCCGCGCGTCTACAAGATCAAGCCCGCCGACGGGCGTGTCATCGCGTTCCGCCTGCTGGATTCGGTCAACACGCTGCGCGGGGCAAAATCGCTGACGCAGCTGACATTTGACGCCAGCCTGAACGCCGCGGCGGCGACGCATTCGCGCGACATGTCGGTGCAGAACCGGCCATGGCACTTCGGATCGGACGGGTCGTCCCCGCTGGTCCGGGTGCAGCGTGCCGGCTTTACCGGACGGCTGGTGGGCGAGCTGATTTCGGAAACCTACGAGACCGAGCTTGAAACCCTGTCGGCCTGGATGGCGCAGGCGGACACCCGTCAGGTGATCATGGACCCGTCGGCCCGCACCATCGGGTTTGCCTGGTACCAGGAAGAAGCTGGCAAGATCTGGTGGACGCTGGTCACCGGCGCCTGACCGCGGTCGTCGGGCGCATGATTTTTCGGCGAAAAATCGTGACTCCCGGCGGAAGCGGGGATCAAGGCAGGATGAAGATCGGCGTTCCTGGCTTGATCATGGAATAGACCACTTCTATTTCCTTGTCGGTAAGTGCCACACATCCCCAGGTCCAGTCCCGCGTCGAGGTCCGTTTGTTCGGGCCGCCGTGAATGAAGATGTCTCCGCCCGGAGTCTTGCCCGCGGCATCGGCAAAGGCCAGGTCGGCCTCGTTCGGATAGGAAACCCCCAGCGACAGGTGGTAGGTCGACTTCGGGTTCTTGTGGCTGATGTAATACAGGCCCTCGGGCGTCTTGCCGTCGCCTTCGAATTGCTTGTGCCCTTCCGGCGCGAAGCCCAGGGCGATGTCGTAGGACTTGAGCGTTGTCGCGTTGTGCAGAAGATAAAGTTTGCGATCCGCCTTGTGGACCTGAACCTGGGTCACTTCCGGACCATTGTAGCGCCGGAACTTCGAGCTTCCGCATCCCGCCAAAGCCAGCGTCATCACCAGGATGACTATCGCACCGATCAGCCGCATGCCCGTTCCGCCTGCCCTTTTTCGCGATGCATTACAGCAAATTGCAGCGCCTGCATAGACGGGGCGCCAGAGTGCCGCATCACGGAACCGTCAGCGCGGGCGGCTGAAGCGGGCGACAAGCTCGACATGGGTTGACCAGCGGAACTGGTCGACGACCTGCACCCAATCGAGACGGAACCCCGCAGCCACCAGCAGCTTTGCGTCCCGCGCGAAGGTGACAGGGTTGCACGAGACCGCCGCGATCACCGCGACGGTCGAGGCGGCCAGCCGTTCGGTCTGCGCTTCGGCCCCGGCGCGGGGCGGGTCGATCACGACGCCGGTGAAGGTGTTCAGCTCATCAGGTTCCAGCGGGCGGCGGAAAAGGTCGCGCGCCTCGGATGTCAGCCGGTGCAGGCCCTGAACATGGCGGACGCCCTGCTCCAGTGCTGCGATCATCGTGCTGTCGCCTTCGACGGCGTGAACCTCCATCGTCTCGGCCAGGGGAAGCGCGAAAGTGCCGATGCCCGAGAAGAGGTCAGCCACGCGTTTCTGCGGACCAAGCGCGGCTTTCACGGCACCCAGAAGCGCCGCCTCGCCTTCGGCGGTGGCTTGCAGGAAGGTTCCGGCCGGAGAAACGACCGTTGCGCGTCCAACGGTCAGCGCCGGACGGTCACGAAGGGCCACCGTCTCGTCCCCCCAGGTCAGGCGCGAAAAGCCGTGGGCTTCGACCAGACGGGCAAGGTCCATCCGCAGCTCGGCGTCCAGCGGCTTGCCCCCGGTGACTACGACATCGGGGCCGCCACGGGTCAGGGTGACCTGCACCGAAAGCTCGGTCGTGCGAGACCCTCCGGCGGCGACAAGCGCCTGCAGGCCGGGAACGGCGGCAAGCAAGCCCGGATGCAGAAGCTGGCAGTCGGGGATTTCGGCAATCGTGTCTGAGGCGCGGGCGTGAAAACCGATCAGGACGCCGCCCTTGGTGCGGCGAGCCGACAGCGTGGCCCTGCGGCGGGACCGCGCCGGAGAGGTCAGAAGCGGAAGGAACTGCCCATTCAGCCCCTGTCCTGCCAGGGCAGTCTGGACGACCTGCTGTTTCCAGGCGGCAACGAAGGGGTCGGCGGCATGCTGCAACTGGCAGCCGCCACAGGCGCGGGCATGGCGGCAGGGGGGCTTCACCCGGTCAGGCGACGGAGTGACGATCCGGGTGTCGGCCAGGCGATCACCCTGAAGCGTGCCCTCGACCACTTCGCCGGGCAGGGCTCCGGGCACGAAGATCGGCCCTTCGGCAATGCCGTGACCCAGATGGCCCAGCCGTTCGATGCTGACGATCACTTTGCCGCGTCCATTTCGTCTTCGGTGCCGATGAAGCCGCCGGACTGACGCTTCCAGTAGCGGGCGTAAAGACCATCTTTCGCCAGAAGCTGATCATGGCTGCCGATCTCGACGATCCGGCCCCGGTCTAGCACGATGATCCGGTCCATCGCGGCAATGGTCGACAGCCGGTGCGCGATGGCCAGCACGGTCTTGCCTTGCATCACGCGGCCCAGCGCCTCCTGGATCGAGGCTTCAACCTCGCTGTCCAGCGCCGAAGTGGCCTCATCCAGGACCAGGATCGGCGCGTCCTTCAGGAAGGCGCGGGCAAGGGCAATGCGCTGGCGCTGACCGCCCGAAAGTTTGACGCCGCGTTCGCCAAGGAACGCATCATAGCCCTTGCGGTTCTGGTGGTCGATCATGCCTTCGATGAAGTCATCCGCCTCGGCAGCCTTGGCGGCGGCGATGATCTCGGCCTCGGAGGCTTCGGGGCGGCCGTAGGCGATGTTGTCGCGGGCCGACCGGTTGAACATCGCGGTTTCCTGCGTGACCATGCCGATCTGCCGGCGCAGGGATTCCTGGGTAACCGCGCGCAGATCATAGCCATCGACCGAAATCGAGCCCTCTTCGGGGTCGTAAAGCCGCAACAGCAGCGACACGAGCGAGGATTTCCCCGCCCCGGACGCACCAACGATACCCAGCTTTTCCCCCGCCCCCACGGTCAGGTCGATCCCCTGCACCCCGCCTCGCTGGCGGCCGTAAGCAAAGCTTGCGCCGTCAAAGCGGATCTCGCCGGAGACGCGGGGCAGGGCGATCGCGTCCTGGGCGTCGGTCAGCGTGTGCGGCGCCGACAGGGTGCGCATGCCATCCTCGACCTCGCCGATCGAGGTGTAGATCGACATCAGCGTAAAGCTGACCCAGCCCGACATCTGCGCGATCCGCATGGCAATGGCGCCCGAGGCGGCGATATCCCCGGCGCTGGCCTGGCCTTCCATCCAAAGCATGACCGCGCCGCCGATCAAGAGGACCGGCAGCACGCCCGCCAGCAGCATCAGGGAAAAGCGGAACCAGGTAGAGATGACGCCGAATTCGAGGGAGCGGTCGCGGAAGACCTCCATCGCGTCCAGGGCCACGCGGTCCTCGAAGGCGGCATGGGCGAAAAGCTTGACCGTCTTGATGTTGGTGATCGTGTCGACGACCTGCCCCGAAACCATCGCCCGCGACGACGCCCTTGCGGCCGAATTCTTGCGGATCATCGGCATGAAGAAGCGGATCAGAAGGATGTAGGCCACGAGCCAGACCAGCAGCGCCCCGGCGATCCGGGCGTCGACGATCACCAGAAAGGCCACCGACCCGATGACCGAGGCCAAGGCAAAGCAGACGGTGTTGATCACCTCGGTCGCGACATCGGTGACGGCCCGCGCCGCCTGCATCTGCTTTTGCGCGATCCGGCCGGCGAAATCATTGTCGAAGAAGGTGACCGCCTGCCCCAGCGTCCAGCGATGCAGACGCGACAGGACCAGCGGCATCACGTTCGGGCCGATGATGATGCTGTTCGACGCGGCCGAGACCGCAAAGGCAAGCGGTCGCAGCAAGAGGTAAAAGGCCACGAACCACAAGATCAGCGTCCAGTGCTGCGGCACGAAGGCCGCAGGATCGGTCGTGACCGCCGCATCGACCACCCAGCCAAGGATCAGGGCACTGACAACCTCGGTCACGCCGGCCAGCGACGACAGCACGCCGGCCAGCACCAGCATCGGCCAGGACCCCGACAGCGACCAGCGCATGAAAGCCCCCAGCCGCTGCGGCGGCGGGCCGTCAGCGGGGCGGAAGGCGTCGATAAGGGAGCCGAGGCTTTGCAGCGCACTCATGAAGGGGAACTAGGCCGGTGATGCGACTTGCGCAAGGGATACCCGGTGAGGTTCGATTTTTCGCAGAAAAATCATCGCCGCTTGCGGATCACTCGGCGGCCTCCTCGTCCAGCCCGATGAAGCCGCCGGACTGCCGCGCCCAGAACCGGGCATAAAGACCGTTCCGGCGGAGCAGTTCGGCATGGGTGCCGTCCTCGGCAATCTGACCGTCCTCCAGCACGATGATGCGGTCCATCGCGGCGATGGTCGACAGCCGGTGCGCGATGGCGATCACCGTCTTGCCGGCCATCACCCCGTAAAGCGCCTCCTGGATCGCCGCTTCGGCCTCGCTGTCCAGCGCGCTGGTCGCCTCGTCCAGGATCAGGATCGGCGCGTCCTTCAGGATCACCCGTGCCAGCGCCACCCGCTGCCGCTGGCCTCCCGACAGCTTGACCCCGCGTTCGCCGACATGGGCGTCATAGCCGCGCCGGCCCTGCGGATCCTCCAGCATCAGGATGAAGTCATGCGCCTCGGCCTTCCGGGCGGCGGCGATCATCTGATCTTCGGTCGCATCCGGGCGGCCATAGCGGATGTTGTCGCTGACCGACCGGTGCATCAGCGACGAATCCTGCTGCACCATCCCGATCTGCCGCCGCAGGCTAGCTTGCGTCACCGCGCCAATGTCCTGCCCGTCGATCAGGATCGCCCCCGATTCCGTATCGTAAAACCGCAGTATCAGCTTCACCAGCGTGGATTTCCCGGCACCCGAGCGGCCGACGACGCCGATCTTCTGCCCAGGCAGAAGCGTGAGCGTGACGTTGTGCAGACCGCCAAACCCCCGGCCATAGTGATGGCTGACATCCTTCAGTTCCAGCAGGCCCTCGCGGAAGTCCAGATCCCAGGAGCCGGGCCGGTCAACCAGGGTGATCGGCTGGGCAATGGTCTGCATCCCCTCGGCCAGCGTGCCAAGGTTCTGCACCAGGTTGGTCGAGGCCCACATGATCCAGTAGGTCATCGAGTGGATGCGCAGGACCAGCGCCAGCGCCGCCGCAACCAGGCCGATGCTCGCCGTGCCTTCAACCCAGAACCACAGCGCAAGACCGCCGACGCCCAGGATCATCAGCCCGTTCAGGAACGTCAGCGCCATGTCCATCTTGGTCACGATACGCATTTCGGTCTGGAAGGTCTGGCGTGACGCCTCGATCGCCTCCTTGGCGTAGTCGATCTCGCTGTCCTGATCGGCGAACAGCTTGACCGAATGGATATTGGTATAGCTGTCGACCACCCGGCCGGTAACCGCCGAACGTGCGGCGGACGACGCCTCGGAGGCCGGACCGGCGCGGAGGATCGTCCAGCGCATCAACGCAAGATAGCCGATCACCCAGAGGGCCAGCGGGATCATCAGGCGCGGGTCGGCCTCGGCCAGCATGAGCAGTGCGCCGATGAACGTGGCGGCGGCGAAGGCGGCCATGTCGAACACCTGAAACACCGCCTCGCCCGCCGCCGGAGGGGCCTGCATGATCCGGTTGGCGATGCGGCCGGCGAAATCGCTTTCGAACCAACCGACCGGCTGGCGCAGCACATGCCGGTGCGCCCGCCAGCGCATCATCGTCCCGAAGTTCGTGAGGATCGTGTTGTGCAAAAGCCCGACCGACCCGCCCGCGACCAGCGGCCTGACGAACAGGATCACGAATGCGACGGTCAGCAGTTCGGTCCAATGCGCCGCCATGAAGGCTGCGGGGGTCTGGCCGGACATCAGATCGACGAGGCGGC
>JANOER010000212.1:0-19492 GCA_031441285.1 Rhodobacterales bacterium | reverse complement strand
CACCTCTCTCTACCGATGCAATCAACCCGATCGCAATCAAGATGCCCTCGGAACAACGGACGCGGGGTGGAGCAGCCCGGTAGCTCGTCAGGCTCATAACCTGAAGGTCACAGGTTCAAATCCTGTCCCCGCAACCAAAATATTACAAGATATCAAAGACTTTAAAGCCGAGCAAAACGCTCGGCTTTTGTCGTTCCAAATTCTTGTCAACACCTGGTCAACGTTTTGCGAGTCCCCCCTACGCGGGCCAAACAATCGAGTCATTGCTGGCCAAGATCAGTCGGGCAGGTCACGATCGGCGATGAACCGAAGGTCCGCAGCACGCGGGTTCCATGGACCAGGTCATGTTGGGCGCCGACGGCAGGGCCAGTGCGTCGGGTTTGGCCCGCTTCATCCGCTTGCACGGTTTGATCCGCAGGTTCGGTTCCCAACTCACAGTAGATGCAGTGGACGCGTTTGTGGTTCCGTGGCTGGCCCGTGTCGCATAGATGCAGAAAGCACAACCCGAAACTCCAGGTCTTGCGGGCGTCCGTTAGCCGGGCCAGCAGATCGGCGCTCTCTTCATTGTTGCTCTTTGACTTCGAGCCTAGATAGCAGGTCCCGCTGACCCCGAACGCTCGGCAAGCCAGCGCACTGCAGACGTTGTGTCGTGCCACCGCTCTCTCGGCCTTCTCGCGGCATTGAGACGGCCGATCTGCCTTTTTCCAAGGACTTCCTTTAGCTAGTCTGCCTGCAAGCTCAGGTCAGCATGCAGGCGCTTCAGCCGCGCCGGTTCTCAACTTCCATCGCCTTCATCGGGCTGTTCGGATTTCCGCAGCCATTTCTGAATAGGCAAAGGTCGGGAACCGGAAGGGACCAAGCGGAGTTTCGATCCTGAAGAACGGAAACAAGCAGAAGGGACGCGGAACCCATCATGTCGCCACGGACCGTCATCATTCCAGCGGCGGGCAAGGGCACCCGTCTGATGCCCGCGACGAAGGTCACGGCGAAAGAGCTGCTGCCCGTCTTTGACCGCGTCGCGATCGACTTTGCCATCGAAGAGGCCGTGGGTGCAGGTGCGGAGCGGATCGTCGTCGTGATCAGCATGTCGAAAACCGCGATCCGCACCTATCTGGGTCCGGTCTGCAAGCTTGCGGACCAAGAAGCCACCGGTTCCAGTGCTTCCGGGCCGGAGATCGTCTACGTCTATCAGGACCGACCGCTGGGCCTTGGTCACGCTGTCCTGTGCTGCAAGGACGTGGTGCTGCCTGGGCCGTTCGCTGTGATTCTGCCGGACGACATCATCATGGGGCAGAACTGTCTGGCGGAAATGGCGGCGCATTACCAGGCCGGCCACATGATTGCGGCAATGCCGGTTCGACCCGAGGACGCCGGACAATACGGCATCTGCCGGCTGGACGGGCTTCCAGTGGACCGCTGCATTCCGGTGTCCGGACTGGTCGAGAAGCCCGCGCCGGGCACGGCACCGTCGTCGATCGCGGTGGTTGGCCGCTACATTCTGGATCCAATGATCTTCGACATCCTCTCCCACACTCCGCCCGGCAAAGGGGGCGAAGTGCAACTGACCGATGCCATCACCGTCGCCGCCCGGGCTGTGCCGCTGACGGCGTTTCAGTTCACCGGCACCCGCCATGACTGTGGCAACCATGACGGGCTGCTGGCCGCGTCGAATGCCCGCCAGGCATCGGTCCGAATGAAGGCCGGCTCGCGTCCCGCGGTGCAGATGTCGGAAGCGACAACCGGGGCGATCTATGATATAGGACGCATGCCGGACCGTGCGGCAAGACCTGCAGACGCCACGGCCGTCGGACGCTGACACATCAACGCCAAGGCCGTATCAGCCCATGCCTTCCCGGCGTGGCTGATCGTCCATTTCGCAAGGCAGCGGCCCGGTCGTCGAGGCACTTCGCGACGTGTTGAGGGAGGCATGTTCGGAAAGCCGGACGGAACCATTCGCTCCGTCGCTGCGTTGGGGAGGAGTGAGCAAGTAATTGGTCCGGGCACTGCCATGACCTGAAAGGATCATCTTGATGAACTGGGATCAGATCGAGACCAAATGGGCGGCAATGACCCGCCGCGTTCGTGCAGATTGGAAAATTGACCGGCCCGAGGGGATTTCCAAACTGCCGCGCGGTCTGGCAATTCCGGACGGGAAGACCGGGATTCTTGCCGAAGGCAAGTCCGGCACCCCGGACTCTGCGCGACACACGACCGTCAACGAGTGAGCTTGCCGCGCAGCCGGTTCCTTTGGTCGCCGCCGCGCCTTCGTGCAAAGCGTGGTGGATCGGCCGAGGTCTGGCAAGATGGCGCGCCGATCCGGGCCGATCTTTTCGGCACCGAGCGGCTTGAACACCACGCTCGGACACTTGCTGCGGCCCAGACCCTCGCTTCGGGCCGGCCCTTGGCGGTACCGAAGCTGAGCAGTCGGGTCTCCAAAAACGCCGACCTTCTGCTGCTAGCCTTCCGCACCTGCGCGCAGGCCCTGCAGGCCGGGCAAACCATCGCGCCCGCCGCCGAGTGGCTGGTTGACAATTTCCACCTTGTCGAACAGCAGTTGCGCCAGATCCGCGACGACCTTCCACCGGGCTACTATCGCCAGTTGCCCAAGGTGGCAGACGGGCCCTTCGCCGGATACCCGCGGGTTCTTGGCATTGCCTGGGCTTTCGTCGCCCACACCGACAGTCTGATGTCCGGCCCGGTGCTGGCCCGCTTTGTCCGCGCCTACCAGCAGGTCCAGCCGTTGATGATCGGCGAGATCTGGGCCGTGGCCATCACGCTGCGCATCGTCCTGGTCGAGAACATGCGCCGTCTGGCGGTGCAGATCGTCGACGGGCACGCGCTGCGCCAGCAAGCCGATGCCATCGTCGACGCGGTGTTTGCGGCGCGCCATTTGCCGGGCCATTTGCCGGGCCAGTCGCCGCTGTTGGTCCTGCAGCGCGCCGTCGCACCCTATGAGACCCTGCCTCTGCCCGAGATCGTGGCCGCCCAGATCGCCAAGCGCCTGCGCGGCTTTGATCCGCTGCAGACCCCGCTTTTCGGCTGGCTGGAAGACCGGCTGAACCGTCAGGGCACCACGATCGACGATGTGGTGACGAACACCCAGACCCGGCTTGGGGCGTCGAACGTGACGATGCGCAACATCGTGACCTCGATGCGGCTTCTGTCGGAAATGGATTGGGCCGACTTTTTCGAGGACGTCAGCCTGGTCGAAAGCCGTTTGCACGACAGCGAAACCTATCCACTTATGGATTTCGCGACCCGCAACCAGTATCGGACCGAGGTCGAGATCCTTGCCCGTGGATCGGACCTGAGCGAAATCGCTGTAACCGAGGCTTGCCTCGCGATTGCAGGGAACAGTGATGCAGACCCCGCGCGCGATCTTGGCCATTGGCTGATCGGCATTGGGCGGACCGCGCTTGAAGCGCAGATCAATTATCGCCCGCCAGTTCGTCTGGCGCTGAAGCGACGTGCGGGGCGGCTCGGGCTTGCCGGCTACCTTGCGGCGATTGCGATAGGGACGCTGGCGATCATGGCCCTTGCACTGTCGCTGATGGGCACGGCCGGGGCTGGGCCGGTCGCGCTTGTTCTATTGGGCATCGTCGGGTTCGGGGTGGCGGCCGATCTCGCCGGCGCCATCGTGAACACCGTAGTAACGCGGTCGGTGCCGCCGAAAACCCTGCCCGGGCTTGATCTGACCAGCGGGATTCCGCCCCATCTGCGCACTCTGGTTGCGGTTCCTGTCCTGCTGCAGGACTTCGCCGACCTTGAGGCCCATATCGACCGGCTGGAGGTGCACCATCTGTCCAGCACGGGTGGCGCGGTGCACTATGCGCTGCTGTCCGACACCGTTGACGGACCGACCGAAACCGATGCCGGCGACGTGGCGCTTGTTGCAGCGGCCATCACGGCCATTCAGCGGCTGAACCGGCTTTATCCCGATGAGAGCGGGGACCGGTTCTACTTTCTGCACCGCCGCCGCCAATGGAATCCCGCCGAGGGCGTCTGGATGGGGTGGGAGCGCAAGCGCGGCAAGCTGGCCGAGTTGAACCGGCTGTTGCGCGGTGCCAAAGACACCAGCTTTGCCGTGGTCAGCAGCCCGCTGCCGGCGGATATCCGGTATGTCATCACGCTGGACGCCGATACCCGGCTGCTGCGCGGCACGGTGGCGCAGATGGTCGGCAAGATGGGCCATCCCCTGAACCGCGCCCGGTTCGACCTGACACGCCAGCGCGTGACTGCCGGCTTCGGCATCCTGCAGCCGCGTGTCAGCCCGACGTTGCCCGCCGGGCAGGACGGGTCGATCTACCAGCAGCTTTTCTCCAGCCCCGGCGGAATCGAGCCTTATGCGGCGGCGGTCTCGGACGTCTATCAGGATCTTTTCGGCGAAGGCAGTTTCACCGGCAAGGGCATTTATGACGTCGATGCGTTCGAGGCGGCGCTGGCGGGGCGGGTGCCGGAAAACACGATGCTCAGCCACGATCTTTTCGAAGGCATGTTCGCCCGCGCGGCCCTCGCATCGGACATCGAGGTGGTTGAAGATTTTCCCGCCCGTCGGGATGTCGACATTCGCCGCCTGCACCGCTGGGCACGCGGCGACTGGCAGTTGCTGCCCTGGATCTTCGGGCAGAGGCGGAACGATCTGGGCGGTGTCCCGGTCATCGGGCGCTGGAAGATGATCGACAACCTGCGCCGGTCGATGCTGGCGCCGATGGCTCTGCCGGCCCTGTTCGCGGGCTGGATGCTGCCTCTGCCGCTGGCGCTTTTGTGGACGGTTCTGGTCGTCACCATGCTGGCGCTGCCGCGCGTGCTGGCGCTGCCTTTCGGTCTGGTGCCCGCCCGGGCCGGGGTGACGCTGCGCGGCCATTTTGCAGCGTTGGGGTCCGATGCGCTGACCACCCTTGGACAGATCGCCCTTGGCCTGGTCTTTCTGGCCGACACGGCGGCCACGATGCTGGACGCGGTCTTGCGCACGGCGTGGCGGCTGGCGGTGTCTCGCCGACACCTTTTGGAGTGGATGACCGCCGCGCAGGCCGGCAGCGGCGCCCTTCCCTCGGTCGCCGGCCAGTACCTGCGGATGCTGCCGGGCGTAGCGCTTGGCCCTGGCGTCTGCGCGCTGGCCGTCGCGCTGAACCCAGACGCATGGCCCGTGCCGCTGGCCTTTGCGCTGATCTGGCTGGCGGCCCCGGCCGTCGCCCGCGCGGTCAGCTTGCCCCGGTTGCGGACCCCCGCTGCCACCCTTTCGGACGCCGAGGCGCAAGAACTGCGACTGATCGCGCGCAGTACCTGGCGCTATTTCGAAACTTTCGTGACGGCAGAGGAAAACCATCTGCCGCCCGACAATTTTCAGGAAGTCCCGAAACCCGCCATCGCGACCCGCACCTCGCCGACAAACATCGGGCTATACCTTCTGTCCACGGTCGCGGCCCATGATATGGGCTGGATCGGCAAGACAGCGGCGCTGCAACGGCTGACCGACACGCTGCAAACGATCCAGCGGATGCCCCGCTATCGCGGGCATCTTTACAACTGGCACGACACCCGCGATCTGCGGGTGCTGGACCCGGCATATGTCTCGTCAGTCGACAGTGGCAACCTGGCGGGTCACCTGATTGCGGTCGCCCAAGCCTGCCGTGCCTGGGCGGCATCGTCGCAGCAGAACGATCAGGCCGTGCGTCAGGCGCTTGGCGACACGCTTGCCCTTGCGCGCCGGGCGCTGGCTGAGGGACCCACCGACCCGGACTTGTCGCAGGGCCTTGACGACCTGGCGCAACGCCTGTCCGACCCCGCGACGGCGCTGGCCAGATTGACTGGCCCCGTCGCCCGGCTGGTGGCGCTGGCGGGAGAGTCGGCCTCCGACCTGAGGTTCTGGGCCACTGTGCTGCAAACCACGCTGGCCGATCACCTGTCGGACCTTGCCCGGCCGCCCGAAGCCGCCCTTCTGGCCGAGGTCGAAGTGCTGTCCCGCAGCCTTGCGCTGGAGATGGACTTCCGCTTCCTTATCGATCCCGACAAGAACCTGTTGTCCATCGGCTTTTCCGTCGCAACCAACCGGCTTGACGCCAGCTGCTATGACCTGCTGGCCTCTGAGGCGCGGCTGGCCAGCCTTTTTGCCATCGCCAAGGGCGATGTGGAAACCCGGCACTGGTTCCGCCTCGGCCGCCCGGCCACGCCCATCGGCGCGGGATCGGCGCTGATCTCGTGGTCGGGCAGCATGTTCGAATACCTTATGCCGTCGCTGGTCTTGCGGGCCCCCGCGGGGTCGGTTCTGGACCAGACGACCCGGACAATCGTTGCGCGGCAGAAATCCTATGCCGCCGGGCTGGGCCTGCCCTGGGGCATCTCGGAATCCTCCTACAACGCGCGCGATCTTGAGATGACCTACCAGTATTCCAACTTTGGCGTGCCGGGTCTGGGCCTGAAGCGCGGACTTGGCGAAAACCTCGTGATCGCGCCCTATGCCACCGGACTGGCGGCAATGGTCGACCCGGTGGCGGCGGTGCAGAACTATGCCTCCCTTGCCGCGCTGGGGGCCGAAGGGCGCTTCGGGTTTTACGAGGCAGTGGATTTCACCGCGTCCCGCCTGCCGGGCGGTGAAGGACACGCGATTGTGCGCAGCTTCATGGCGCATCATCAGGGCATGACCATCACCGCGATCGCCAATACGCTGCAGGACGGCCGCCTGCGCGACCGGTTCCACGCCGAACCGATGATCCGGGGGGTGGAACTTCTGCTGCAAGAGCGGATCCCCCGCGATGTCGCCAGCGCCCCCCCCCGCGCAACCGAGGTGCTGGTCGCCGCCGTCGAACAGAAGGACGCGCCCGCCGTGCGCAGCTTCGACGATCCGGCCAGCGACACCCCGACAGCGCATCTTCTGTCGAACGGCAACTACGGCGTGATGCTGACCCCCACCGGCGAAGGCTTCAGCCGCTGGCGCGATCTGGCGATCACCCGATGGCGGTCAGACCCGACCGCCGCTGCGCCGGGCGCGTTCATCTACCTTCGCGACACTGCTTCGGGCGAGGTCTGGTCATCCGGCGTGCAGCCCATCCGCGCGGCAACGGACCGGCATCGCGCCGTCTTTTGCGAACACCACGCTGCATTTTCGTACAGCGCGCAGAAGTTGACCACGACGACCGAGGTGGTCATTTCGGGCGAAGACGATGCCGAGGCGCGCCGGGTCACGCTGACCAACAGCGGTCGCCGCCCGCGCGAGATCGACGTGACCTCTTACGCCGAGCTGGTGCTGGCCCCGCCAGCCTCGGACCTGTCGCACCCGGCGTTTTCCAAGATGTTCGTGGTGACCGACTATCTGCCCGAACTGGGCGTGATCATCGCCACCCGCCGCCGCCGGTCCCAGCAGGATCCGGAAGTCTGGGCCGCCCATATTGCGGTGATCGAGGGCACGGAAACCGCGCCGATCCAGATCGAGACGGACCGTGCCCGATTCATCGGGCGCGGACGGGACGCGGGCCAGACCGTGATGATCGACACACCCTTGTCGGGCACCGTCGGCACCGTGCTTGACCCGATCTTTTCGATCCGCCGCCGGGTCAGCGTCCCGCCCGGCGGGGTTGCCCGCGTCACCTTCTGGACAATGGTCGCGGCCTCGCCCGATGCGCTGCTTGATCTTGTCGACCGCCACCGCGATCCGTCAGCCTATGCCCGCGCCGCAACGCTGGCCTGGACGCAGGCGCAGATGCAGTTGCGTCACATCGGTATTACCCATGCCGATGCTGCCGATTTTCAGCGGCTGGGCGGCATGGTCCTGCGCCAGGACCCCAGGCTGCGCGGAACGGCCGCGCAGATCACTTCGGGGGCTGCGCCGCAATCTGCGCTCTGGGCGCTGGGGATTTCCGGCGACCTGCCGATCGTGCTGCTGCAGATCGAGGACGCCGAGGACATCGCGTTGCTGCACCAGATGCTCAGCGCGCATGAATTCTGGGAAATGCGCCAGCTGGCGGTCGACCTCGTGATCCTGAACGACCGGTCGTCGTCCTATGTGCAGGACCTGCAGATCGCCATCGACAGCGCGGTGCGCGCCGCGCGGTCACGCCCGCGCGCGGCAGGCATCCATGCTCCGGCCAAGGGCACGATCCATGCGCTGCGGACCGATCTTCTGAACCCCGGAGCGCGGGCGCAGCTTCTGGCAGCGGCCCGGGTCATTCTGGTGGCCGGGCGCGGCGATGTCAGCCAGCAGATGCAGGGTCTGGCGCAGCCACCGGGCCCGATACCGACTGCGGGACCGCCGCCCTCCGCAGGCCTTGCGCCAGCAGCGGCCATGCCGGACCCGGAGTTCTTCAACGGCACCGGCGGCTTCGCCGAGGATGGCCGGGAATATGTCACCATCTTGCGGGACGGCCAGACCACCCCCGCCCCCTGGATCAACGTCATTGCCAACCCCGGGTTCGGGTTTCAGGTCTCGGCCGAAGGCAGCGGCCATGTCTGGTCGGAAAACAGCCGCGAGAACCAGCTGACCCCCTGGTCGAACGACCCGGTCACCGACCCCGCTGGCGAGGCGATCTACCTGCACGACCTTGACACGGGCCGGGTCTGGACGCCGACGGCGCTGCCAATTCGCGGCACCGGCACCTATGTGGCGCGGCACGGGTTCGGCTATTCGACCTTCGCCCACCAAGACAGCGACATCGCCGCCGAGATGGTTCAGTTCGTGCCTCTGGATGCGCCGGTCAAGATCACCCGCCTGCGGTTGCGCAATACCGGGGCGACCGCACGCAGGCTGTCGGTCACCGCCTATGCCGAGTGGGTTCTGGGCACCGCGCGGGAGGCTTCCGCCCCCCACATCATCACCCGGACTGACCCGGCCACCGGGGCGATCCTGGCGCAGAACACGTTCAGCACCGCCTTTCCCGGCCGTGTCGCCTTTGCCGATTTTGGCGCGGGAACCGACAGCTTGACCGCCGACCGCGCAGAGTTCATCGGCCCTGGACGAACGCTGCAATCTCCCGCCGGGATCCGCAGCGCGCCGCTGTCCGGCACCACCGGACCGGCGCTGGACCCTTGCGCCGCCCTCCAGCGCCGCCTGACCCTGCGCCCCGGCGGGACGGTCGATCTGGTGTATCTCATCGGGCAGGCTGACAGCGACGCCGCCGCCAGTGCCTTGATCGTGCGTTTCCGCGCCACCGATGCCGAAGCCACTCTGGCCGAGGTGAAGCAGCACTGGGCCGGCGTACTGAACGTGGTCCAGGTTACCTCGCCCGACCGGGCGATGGATATCCTGCTGAACGGCTGGCTTCTCTATCAGACATTGGCCTGCCGGATCTGGGCGCGCGCCGGGTTCTATCAGGCCAGCGGGGCCTACGGGTTCCGCGACCAGTTGCAGGACGGCATGGCGCTGACCTTTGCGCGGCCCGAGATGACGCGCGCCCACTTGTTGCGCGCCGCCTCGCGCCAGTTCCTCGAAGGCGACGTGCAGCACTGGTGGCTGCCGCATTCAGGGCAGGGGGTGCGCACCCGGATCTCGGACGACAGGCTGTGGCTTGGCTTCGGCGTCGCGCAGTATGTGGCCGTTTCCGGCGACAGTGCGATCCTGGACGAAGCGGTGCCCTTCCTGGAAGGCCATGCCGTGCCAGCTGAAGCGCATGACGACTTCTACCAGCCGCGCGTGTCGGAGACGACGGCCAGCCTCTTCGAACACTGTGCCCGCGGTCTGGATCAGGCGATCAGTCTGACCGGTGACAACGGGATGCCGCTGATCGGCACCGGTGACTGGAACGACGGCATGAACCGGGTGGGCGAAGGCGGTCGCGGCACCAGCGTCTGGCTGGGCTGGCTTCTGATTGCGACGGTCGACCGGATGGCCCCCCTTGCTGAGGGCCGCGACCCGGTCCGCGCTGCCCGCTGGCGCGCGCATGCCAAGGCAGTGCTGACCGCGATCGAGACCCACGGCTGGGACGGAGCGTGGTACCGGCGGGGCACGTTCGATGACGGCTCGCTGCTGGGGTCGGCGACCTCGGACGAATGCCGGATCGACAGCATCGCGCAGTCCTGGGCGGTCTTGTCCGGCGCGGCCGACCCGGACCGAGCGCGTCAGGCAATGGCCTCGATGACCGAACATCTGGTGCGCCCCGAGCCCGGGATCGCGCTGCTGTTCACGCCGCCCTTCGACCGCACGCCACTTGATCCCGGCTATATCAAGGGCTACCCCCCCGGCCTGCGTGAAAACGGCGGGCAGTACAGTCATGCGGCGATGTGGGCAGTTCTGGCGCAGGCGCGGCTGGGCGAGGGGGACGCCGCCCATGCGCTTTTCGCCCTGCTGAACCCGATCAACCACGCGCTGACCCCGGCGGACGCCGACCGCTACAAGGTTGAACCTTATGTGGTGGCGGCGGACGTCTATTCCACCGCCCCCCATGCCGGGCGCGGCGGCTGGACCTGGTACACCGGATCGGCTGGATGGATGTACCGTGCCGGGATGGAGGGCCTGCTGGGCCTGACCCGCGCCGGGGACATGCTGAAACTGAACCCCTGCCTGCCCAAGGCCTGGCCCGAGGTTACAGCCACGATCCGGCTGGGCGACGCGCAGTATGCAATCACCATTCGCAACCCGGATGGAGCCGGTCGCGGCATCCGCTCGGCCGATCTGGACGGCAGCGTGTTGACGCCGGGTGACGAAGGCGTGACCCTTTCGATACGGAATGGAAGCCACCGTCTGACCGTTGTGCTGGGGTCTGTCACCGCCTATGCTGCAGTGCAGCGTGACGGAACGGCTGATCCCGCACTTTCTTTTCCAGAAAGCACACGATGACCAAACCTTTTGCCTTTGGCATGACCAAAGCGACCGAACTGACCAAGGCCGGAAAGCTGACCGAGGCGACGGCGCTGATCCAGTCGCTGCTGGCCGGCCATGCCAGGGACAGCGGCCCACTTCCGAGCGACGACGCCATCGACGGCGTGTTTGCGCGGCTGGACGAGGGCAGGGCGCTCGCCAAGCCGAAAGTCCGCGCCCGCACCTCGTTGCGTGAAACATTGCGTGGGATCGCGGCGGGCGGGATGCCTGCCCATTCGCCCCTGGTTGGGCGACCGGCCCCGATACCTGCAGGCGGCCGCTTCGAAGGCTGGACCCACACGGGCAAACACGGACAGCGCGACTACAAGCTGTATCTCCCGGCGGCGCGACCCGAGGCAGCCCTGCCGCTCATCGTGATGTTGCATGGCTGCACCCAATCGCCCGACGACTTCGCCGCCGGGACCGGGATGAACGCGCTGGCTGAAGAACTCGGCTTCCTGGTCGCCTACCCGGCGCAACCGACCGGGGCCAATGCCAACAAATGCTGGAATTGGTTCAAGCCCGAAGACCAGGTCCGCGGCCGGGGCGAGCCTGCACTGATCGCCGGGTTGACCCGCGATATCCTGCGCGACCATGCCGTAGACCCCGGGCGCATCTACATCGCGGGCCTCTCGGCGGGCGGGGCGGCGGCGGCAATTGCGGCGGCGGCCTATCCGGATCTCTTCAGCGCGGTCGGCGTCCATTCTGGCCTGCCGGTGGGCGCGGCACGAGACATTCCGCAAGCCTTTTCGGCCATGCGCAGCGGTGCGGGCGGGATTGTGCTGAACCAGCCGGTGCCCATGATCGTCATCCACGGCCTGGCCGACACCACGGTGCATCCGGGCAACGGCAGCGCCGTCGTCAAGCAAGCGCTGCAAGCTTTCGGCGGGCTGCGGTCCATGACGACGCGCGATGTATCGCCCGGCGGCAGAGCCTATCGGCGGACCAGCCATACCAAGGGTGACGGGCCAACGCTGGTTGAACAATGGGAGATCGACGGCGCCGGACATGCCTGGGCCGGGGGCCAACCCTCAGGGTCATTCACCGATCCGGCCGGACCGGATGCCTCGGCGGAGATGGTGCGCTTCTTCCTGCAGCAAAGGAAAGGCTGACCGGCAGCAGCCATCTCGCGCGGGGGGTGTCGGCAAACGACTTAGGCTTGGGGATCGGGGCCAAAGCCTGCTTCCACCCGGATCCCCAGGTCCAGGCTGTTGGTGGCGGATGCTCACGTCGTGGATGAGCGGGGCCGGCTGGCGGCGGCGATCGATGCGCGCGGGCAGGCGGCGGCGCGGAGAATGGCCGCCCTACCGTCCAGGACCCGCCTAATCCGACAATTCCCTTCTTCAGGCCGGAACCGGGCACCGCCCCGAACGTTGTCACATCGAGCCTTTGCGCTTGTTGCCAAATGACGGAGATACCACGATGAACCACAACCTGCACACCTCGCTTGACGCGGTCGAGATCAACGAAGCGAACCTGATCGGCGCCGCGATCTACGGTCCTTACGACGAAAAGATCGGCACCGTGGCGCAATTGCTGGTCATGGGCCCGGTCACAAAAGTCATCGTCGATGTCGGCGGATTCCTGGGGATCGGGACCAGACCGGTTTCACTGGACGCGAGCCGGCTTAACTTCATGCGCGACGAAAACCGCGACGTGCATGGGGTGACGACCTGGACCAAGGACGAGGTCATGGCCCTGCCGGAACATCGCCACTGATCCCAGGGCCGGTTTCGGGCGTGTGGCAGCCGCCATGCGCCCGAACGCTGTCATCTGTCGCATCGGCCGGGAACCAGAGCAGGCATTGCCGCGTTGGCCCTGATGCGGAAATGCGCTTTGGGCGCATTCGGTCACTGATCTGACGATGCGGGGCGAAATGACGGATTCAGGCGTGCCACCACTCCCCGGGACGAGCTATGGCGATGGGGGCCCGGTCCCGACGCGGCGCGTCAACTGGAGCACGGCGTTTGCGGTCTGCCTCGGCGCGGCGATCCTGAATTTCGGCGGCGAAGTGTTCCTGCCGCTGGCCATTGCCACACTGGTCACATTTGCGCTGTCGCCTCTGGTCTCCGTCCTGCGGCGGCGCGGGATGCCGCATATCTTGGCGGTCCTGGTCGCCGTCACGATTGCCTTCTCGTCCGTCGGCGTGGTGCTGGCGGTGATGGCAACGCAGGTCAGCCAGGTGGTGGAAAGCCTGCCCGGCTATCAGTCGAACATCATAGCCAAGCTGAACTCCTGGACCCCGGAAGACGGGTCGTCCAACGTGATTGGCCGCGTTGTAGAGATGATGTCGCGAATAAATTCCGAAATCACCGGCGCTCTGTCGGCAATGCCCCCGGCAGAGGGACAGGGGGCCGGGGCACCGGTGACCGTCGCGGTGGTGCAAGACCAGAACCTCTGGCGGATGCTGCAGGACGTGCTGTTCCCGATCATCAGCCCGATCGTCACGGCGGGCCTGATCATCGTCGTCGTGATCTTCATGCTGATGGAGCGCGAAGAGCTTCGCGACCGCTTCATCCGGCTGACCGGCGCGAACGACCTACACCGCACGACCGAGATGCTGGAGGATGCGGGGGCAAGGGTGGCAAGCTACCTTCTGATCCAGATCCTGGTGAACGTGATCTATGCCGTGCCCATCGGCGTCGGCCTCTGGATCATCGGGGTGCCGAACCCCGAACTCTGGGCGCTACTGACGCTGATCCTGCGCTTCGTGCCCTATATCGGCCCGATCATCGCCGCCACGCTTCCACTGTTTCTGGCCTTTGCAGCCTCGCCCGACTGGTCGATGGTGCTGTGGACTGCCGCGCTTTTCGCTGGGGTGGAACTGGTCACCTCGAACATCGTCGAGCCCCGGCTTTACGGGTCGCACACCGGGTTGTCGCCCTTGGCGGTGATCATCTCGGCCATCGTCTGGACCTGGATCTGGGGGCCGATGGGGTTGATCCTGTCAACGCCGATGACTGTTTGCCTGGTCGTGCTTGGCCGTTACCTGCCGCACTTCGAGGTGTTCGACATCCTCTTTGGCGACGAGCCCGTGCTGGCCGCGCATGCCCGGCTCTATCAACGCCTTCTGTCGGGCGATACGGTCGAATCCGTCACCCGCGCGGAAGAGGCGCTGGAGGATGTGTTTCTGGCTGATTACTACCAGACCGTCGGCATTCCGGCGCTTTTGCTGGCGCAGATCGACTATGACCGGGGCGTGCTTACACAGGGACAGCAGGACGGCATCGCCCGGTCCGCCACCCGGTTCGTCGAGGCGCTGGAACCGACGGCCGCCGAAGAACGCACCGAGGCTGATGCACCGCCGGTCGGCGCAGAGGTTGCGGTGGTCCGTGTCGTCGTGGCGGGCGGGCGCAGCACCCTTGACGATGTCGCCGCCCGGATGCTGGGCCAGGCGCTCTCTGCCGAGGGCGCCGCCGTAACGGCACTGCCCCGTGCCGAGCTGACGGCAATGACGGCTCTGACCGCCGAAGGGCCGCCGCCGGACTGTCTGGTCCTGAGTTTTCTCGATCCGAACCCCTCCCGCGCGTCGCTCCTGATTGTCCGCCGGATCAAGCGGGCAGTTCCGGGCCTGCGGGTCGGCGCGGTGCTCTGGGAGCAGACGGGCCAGTCGCGCGCGCCAAGCCGGACGGTTGCCATCGCCCGGCGCGAGCTGGACGCGATCGGGGCGGACTTCGTGGCCGGAACGATGGAAGAGGCAATGGCGCTGACCTTTGCCGAAGGGGCGGCGAAACCCCTGCCGGAAGCCCGGAAACGCCCGCCGCGCAAGGCGGTGAGGCGTCCGGCAGTTTCGGTTGCAGTCTAGCGGCCCCGACCGGGATCGGGGCCACGTTTACAGGGCGCTTCGTCAGGCCGCCGCCGCGTTGACGCTGCCTTCGGCCAGCGTGGTCAGCGTCGCGTCGGCGGTCACTTCCTGCTGCAGGATCTGGTCCAGCATCCGCGCAATGTCGGCATGGCCAAGCACCTTGGCATAGGCCTGCATCGAACCGTAGCGCGTGATCTCGTAGTGTTCCACAGCCTGAGCCGAAAAGATGATCGCGGCGTCGATGGCGGCGCTGCCCTTGAAGTCCTCCAGCAGCGTGGCGCTTTCTTCCAGGATGCCGTCGATCGCGTCGCATTTTTCGGCCTTCGCCCGCTTGCCTAGCGCAGCAAAGATCTCCTCCAGGGTTTCGATCTGGGTCGCCGTCTCGTCGCGGTGCAGGGTCAGCCCGTCCTTGAGTGCGGGGTCCTGCGCGGCCCGGATCATCTTCGGCAGCGCCTTGTAGAGCTTCTTTTCGGCGTAATACATGTCCTTCAGGGCGTGCTCGAGCAGATCAGAAAGATCCATTGTCCGGGCCTCGGTGCGGGCCGTCGCTTTTGTCGGCCTGGCCATCATCTTTTCCATCATGTCGTCCTTTCCGGTTGATCGGAGCAGCCCGCCTTATGGCTGGCTGCCGTACGGGTGGAACGTGCGGCGGTCGCGCATGGTTCCGGGCATTGGCAAGGGAACCCAGCGCGGGTTCAGCGCGTTTGCCCGGCACAAAGCTGACCCGTGTCACGGAAAGGACCGATGATGCAGAGCGCTGTTCCCTTGCCGGCATCGATGCTGGCTGACAGCGGCGATCCGGGCTGACCGCAAGTCCGCCCCCGATACCCAAACCGGTGGAGACCGACATGACAACGACCAATCTGAAAGAGAAGCTGTCCACCGCCGCCGACGCTGCGCGGGACGTCGCCTCTGCCACGCGGCAGGTGGCAAACGAGGCCGGGCGCAGTGCTACGGCCGAAGTCAAGGCGCATGCCGCCGACACGCTGCACAGGGTGCGCGAGGCGGCCGGAGAACGCTCTGAGGCTGCGCGCGACACGCTGGTCGACGCTGGCGAGCGCCTGGCCGAGACGCTGCAGGCCGAAGCACAGTCCGCAAGCGGTGTGCCATCGCGCCTGCTGAACGGGCTGGCAAGCGGGGTCACGACGGTTGCGGATGGCTTGCGTGGCCGCTCTCTTGGTGACCTTCTGGCAGACGCGCAGGGCTATGCCCGGCGCAATCCCGGCACATTCGCCGTGGGCGCGGCCGTCGCAGGCTTTGCCCTTGCACGGTTCCTGCGGGCGTCCGGCAATCGGATGACTGCCGAAGCCCGGGCCGCCGAGGCGACCGACCGGCTTTACCGTGACGCCGCGCGCCGCACCGTCGACACGCTGGGTCATCCCGGCGACAGGGGGCCACTTGCATGACCGATCCTGAAAACGGTCCGGCAAACAGCCAGGGCCCGGGCGGGATGTTGGCCGATGTACTGGCCGGGATCACCCGGCTGGTCCAGGGTGAATTGGCCCTGGCGCAGGCCGAGGCAGCCGAGCGGTTGCAATCAATGCGCCAGGCCGCGGTTCAGGCGCTGATCGCGGTGGTGTTGGGCATCGCCGCGATCAATCTCTTGGCCGTTGCTGCGGTTGCCGTCGCAGTTGCGTTGGGGCTGGGCCCGATATGTCCCTCGGCTCTGGTGGGCGGGGTGCTGTTGCTGCTGGCGCTTGGCTTTGCGCAACAGACCCTGCGGCTGCTGCGCGACGCGGCACGCCAGCCCGGACGCAGCGGCGCCTCGATCCGGCGCGATGTGGAAACCTTTCAGACATTGGTGAGACGCGATGCCCCTGCATGACATGAAAGACCAAAGCCCCGACGAAATCGCCGCGCTGCTTGAACGCGAGCGGCACGATCTTGCGGCGTCGATCGACGGCCTGCGCAGCCGGCTGTCCGTCGACACGCTGGTTGGCGATGCGCTTGGCTATGCGACCGCAAACATCCGACCCTATGCCCGCGTGCTGGACGGAGCGGTCCGGGCCAACCCGATGGCCGCCGTGATGGCCGGCGTCGGGCTGGCCTGGCTGATCCTGGGTCGAAAGGGCGGCGCGTCGCTGCCCGAAGCCCCGCTTGCCGGCACAAAGTACGAGGCATTGTCGCGCTGGGAAGACGAGGGCGGCCCGCCCGCGCCGCTGCCAGACCCCGCCGACGCCGGCTGGATCGACGAGGCGGACGCGCTGCGCGCCCGCGCGTCCGACGTGCTTGCCCGGATCGACGCCGCCGCGCGCCAAAAGCTGCGCCCTGCGGCGGACCTTGCGCTGGACCGCGCCAGTGTGCTTGCGGATCTGGCCCGGGCAACGCAAGCGGCGATGCAGCGCGGTCTAGAAGGCCTGAGCAGCGATGCGCGCAGCCGTGTCGTTTCACTGCGCGAACAGGCCTATGCCGCCCGCACGGCCGCAGTCCGGCAAAGCTCGAAGCTGATCGAAGAGCGGCCCCTTGCGGCAGGGGCGATCGGCATGGCGATCGGCGCCGCCGTGGCGACAGCGCTACCGCGGACCCCGACGGAAGACCGGCTTTTCGGCCACGAGCGTGACCGGTTGCTGGCCCGCGCGCATGAGGCGCTGCGGCACGAGCGGATGCGGGTCGGCCAGTCCGCCGCCCGCCCGGCCGACAGCGTCGCCAGCGAGGTCAAGGAAACTGCGCGGGACCTTGTGTCCCAGCCGATCTGATCCTTCAGTCAGCAAGCAGCCCAAAAAAAGGCCCGCTAAATGCGGGCCTATCCATTTGCATGCTGCATTGGGTTACATGTTGGCCGCAGGCAGGGCTTCAAGTTCGTCCTGCGTCATCTTGATGTAGGCGCGCAGCGCACCAGCTTCGGACTCTTTGCGGATCTGGAGCGCGGTCACGTCGATCGCGACCGGCTTTTCCCCCATGCCGAGAAACCCGCCGACATCCTCTTAGTTCGGTCCGTAGACCCGCAGGCCCATCAGTTGATCCGAAGGGATGCTGCCAGGCGCGACTTCGGCACAGGCATCGACCGCTGCGGTGCCTTCGGTCGTCTTGGCATCAGTCGCAGCCGTGGCAACGGGATCGGCCGCTGCGTCCGTGCCGGGCGGCAAGGCGCCGGTGCGCATGTATTCCGGAGCGCCTTGAAGAAGCGACCGACCGGCGTTGACGACAAGGATGCCTGCGACGGCGGGATTGTGCCGGGGGCGAGATGCAGGGGAAAATCACTGGCCCGCCGGAACCAAGCCGACTTTGCCGCGTTTGTCTGGTGATCGAGACGCGGGATGTCCCTCCCCGGTGACGATCAGCGGATTTTCCCTGTCCGCAGTCGACCCTCACCGCCGATGGCAACTGGATATTGTCCGGTTACCATCGGCGGAACTTTTTTACATAAGCGGTCGCTTTTCCAACGGTTCGGGTGCTGAACCGGCATAGGCGGCAAGTTTCGCCCTGTCCCTGATCTCAAGCGAGCCCTCTGTCCACCTGGCCAGCCCGGCCTTGCGCAGGTGCATCAATGTCTTGTTGGTGTGAACCAGCGACAACCCCAGAGCATCGGCAAGGTCCTGCTGGCGGAAGGTCAGAGGCACGCTGCCTGCCGTTTCCATGCCCACGGCCCGCAGCCGGTGATGGATGCGCAACAGCGCCCAGGCAACCCGCTGTCCAGCCTTGCGTTGCCCGACGGCCGTAAGTGTTTCGCCCAGGAAATGCTCTTCGACCGCCGCGATCCAGGTTAGGTCATAGGCCCGCGCCGGGTGCGCCTTGAACATGTTCCACAGGTCGGAGCGGTTGAAGACACACAGGACCATTGGCGCGCTTGCCTCGACCGAATGTTTCATCTCGCCCATGATTCCAGCCTGCAATCCGATGAAATCCCCGGGGAAAAGGAAGTTGATCACCTGGCGGCGGCCATCCTCAAGCGTCTTGTAGCGGGTGCCCATGCCAGACAGGACGGTAAAGACCTGTGGGCTGTTCGACCCTTCCATCAGCACGGTCGAGCCTGCGGTCACGGTCAGCTCTCCGGCCTTGAAACCGCGCATGAATGCCAGCTCATCCTCGGTCATCGGCAGGAAATAGTCGCAGCGACGCAACGGGCACTTGTCGCAGGGAATCGGCATGTTTCGTACTCTCCTATGTCGCAGTTTAATGCGCGCTTCCGAATTCGGTTCCACAACGGCGCAGATCTGCGAAAGGAAAGCGGCATGCAAACCAGTGAAACCATGGAAGCTCCGGCGATCATCGTAGTCGTTCTGCAAGAGATTCTGGTCGCGCATGACATCAGGATGATCCTGCGCGAAGCCCGGCCCGACGCCCGCGTGCTGCTGGCCCAAAGCCTGTGCGACGCAGAAAGGGCCTTGCCGGCGGGCCGGATCGAGATGGCTATTGTTCAGATGGACCCCGCCACGATCGCCGGGTCGTCGCTGGGCCGCCGCGTCGTCGCCGATGGCGGAAAGGTGGTGGTGGTCAGCGCCGATCAAAGGGAACGGCTGCCCGACGGGTGGATAGATCTGCCCATTCCCTTTGCCAGCGCGGACGTGGCATCGCTGCTGTCGGACCCGGCATGACGATAAGGCCCTCGGCAAGTGCACCGGGGGCCTGTCAGTGACGTTAACGACACCAGACAGCAAACAACCAGTTTCGACGGGCTGGGACGCTGGGACCGCAAGACTTTCATGGGTAGTCAACTCGCCGACAAGACGTTCGGCGTGATTGGAATGGGACGCATCGGTCGTGAAGTTGCAACTCGAGGGCTCGCATTTGGAATGCGGGTAATCGCCTTTGATCCATTCTTGTCCGACGAGCAAGCGACCAAAATGGGAATCGAAAAATCCAATTCCATTGCTGAACTGTTGCCGCGGGTCGACTATTTGACTGTCCACACCCCATTAACGGACGAGACCAAGTATTTGGTCGGCATGAAGCAACTCGAT
>JANOER010000211.1:0-1950 GCA_031441285.1 Rhodobacterales bacterium | reverse complement strand
GGCCACCAGCAGGTCATGCGCCTGCGTGTTGGTGCGCCGCGCGTCAAGGACGACCTGACCGTCTTTCCACATCACGCGCGACGCGGGGTCTGGCAGGTCCTCGGACATGGCCATGATGTGGATGGAATGGTCGGCGATGTGACGCGCCAGCCACAAGGGCAGCCCCGCCTCGCCCGCAAGGATCGGGCCGGTGATCCGGCCCAGCATCTGGATGTTGCCCAAGGGTTCACCCCCTGGACCGCCGGTCAGGTAGAAGTCATTGATCTGGATGGTCTTTTCATAGACAGTCCGGTTCCGCCGGAACGGGTTCCAGGCCACCATGCCGGTCAGGTTGTGGTTCATGAAGTTCCGCCCCACCTGATCCGACCTGTTACCCAGCCCGGTCGGGTGATCCTCGTTCGCCGAGGCAAGCAGCAAAGCCGATGACAGGATCGCCCCCGCCGCCAGCACGATGACCGGCGCGGTCAGAGTTTCGCGCGCGCCGGCCCGGTCAACCTCGACCCCGGTGGCACGGCGGCCTTCGGACAGGATGCGGGTCACCCTGGCCCCGGTCAGAAGGGTGACATTCGGATGCTGCAATGCAACGGCCAGACCGCAGCTTTCGGCATCGGACTTGGCGCCGGTGGTGTCGGGGAATGCGTCCCAGGCCGTGGGCGCGCGGGCCAGCCAGCGGTCAAGATCCACCCCCAGCGGCAGCGCCGCGACATGCAGGCCCTGTGCTGCGAATGCGGCGCGCAGGGCGGCAATGTCGGGCTCGTCCGGGACTGGCGGGAAGGGATAGGGGGCCGAGTGCGCGGGTTCGGTCGGATCCTGCGCCGCATCGCCCCGGACCCGGTACAGCATCTCGGCGCGGGAGTAGAACGGCTCAAGCTCGGCATAGGGGATCGGCCAGCCGGGTGTCATCCCGCCAATGTGGCGCAGGGGGGCGAAATCCTCGGCCCGGTAGCGCAGCAGGACGGCGCCGTAGAACTTGGTATTGCCGCCGACGAAGGCATAGTTGCCGGGGTTGATGACCGCGCCCGCCGCGTCGCGCCAGGTTTCCTTCGGCTTGAAGTGGCCCCGCCGGAAGATCGCATCGGGATCGCGCGCCTCGGGACAGTCCTGCAGGTGTTCGCCGCGTTCCAGGATCAGCACCCGGCGACCGGTGGGCGCAAGTGCGGCGGCCAGCGTGGCCCCGCCCATGCCCGAGCCGATGATGATCACGTCAGGCTGCATCAGGCGGGGATCCGTTCCTCGGTTGCGGGATCGAAGGCCACGGCCTTTTCCATGTTCACCGCGAAATCAAAGGCCTGTCCGGCTGTAACGGCCGAGTCGGCGCGCATCCGGGCGATCACGTCCTTGCCGGACAGCGTCATCGTGACGAACGTGTCGGCCCCGGCGGGTTCGGTCACGGTGACCCGGTTGGTAAAGGGCTGGATGTTGCCGGACTTGCGGTCCGCGCCTTCGGGATCGGTGATCGCCTCGGGGCGGATGCCCAGCAGGATCGGCTTGCCCTCCCACTGCGCAAGGTTGGTCTGGCTGAAGCGCAGGCGACGCACCGTGCCTTCGGCATCGGTGATCGCGGCGTGGGGTTGGCCATCCTCGATCACCACGGTTGCGGGGACGATGTTCATGGCAGGGCTGCCCATGAAGGTCGCGACAAACAGGTTGGCCGGCGTGTCGTAGATGTCTTT
Organism: Rhodobacterales bacterium; assembly: GCA_031441285.1. Lineage (GTDB taxonomy): Bacteria > Pseudomonadota > Alphaproteobacteria > Rhodobacterales > Rhodobacteraceae > Tabrizicola. Next base: position 277 of record JANOER010000211.1, on the reverse strand, counting down.
CGGGGTGCCCAGTTGCTGGACATGGCCCTTGTTCATCACCGCGATCCGGGTCGACAGCGTCATCGCCTCGATCTGGTCATGCGTCACATAGACGATCGTGGTGCGCAGCTTCTGGTGCAGCTTCTTGATCTCGGTCCGCATGTCGACCCGCAGCTTGGCGTCCAGGTTCGACAGCGGCTCGTCGAACAGGAACACATCGGGGTTGCGGACCAGGGCGCGGCCCATTGCCACCCGCTGGCGTTGGCCCCCTGAAAGCTGGCCGGGTTTGCGGTCAAGA
>JANOER010000210.1:0-5813 GCA_031441285.1 Rhodobacterales bacterium | reverse complement strand
CCCCCGGTGCAGAACATCGCAATCCGCTTTCCGGCAAAGGCCTTGCCATTGGCCTGCCACCAGTCGGGAAACTCGCCAAACGCGCGCGTTCCGGGATCCACCGCACCCCGGAAACTGCCGATCGCCACCTCATAGTCGTTGCGGGTGTCGATCACGACCGTATCGGGGTCCGAGATCAGCGCGTTCCAGTCGGCGGGGGCGACGTAATTGCCCACCCGCGCCAAGGGGTCCACGTCCGCCTTGCCCATCGTCACGATCTCGCGCTTGAGCCTGACCTTCATCCGCCCGAAAGGCATTGATGCGGCTGGGCTTTCCTTCCAGTCCAGCCCCTCGCAGCCCGGCAGGGCACGGATGTCCGCCAGGACCGCATCCACCCCCGCCCGGGTCCCGGCAATGGTGCCGTTGATCCCTTCGCGCGCCAGAAGCAGCGACCCCATGACCCCGTTTTCCTGACAACGGGCCAAAAGCCCCGGTCGCAAGGCGGCGGGGTCGGGAAAGCGGGTAAACTGGTACAGTGCGGCAACGATCAGCATGGCCCCCTTTGCGCCAGAGGCCCGTGGATTTCAAGCACTTCGCTTGACGCACCCGCCCCCCGGACTTACGCAAGGCGAATGACCCTGGGGGAGGCTGCAATGACGCCCGCTGACGAAGCCCTGATCGTGATCGACGTGCAGAACGATTTCTGCCCGCAAGGCGCGCTTGCCGTGGCCGGGGGCGATCAGATCATCGGTCGGATCAATGCGCTGACGGGCGACTTCGCCACCGTGGTCCTGACACAGGACTGGCATCCGGCGACGCATGCCTCGTTCGCCGCGAACCATCCGGGGGCAGCGCCGTTCAGCGTCACAACCATGCCCTATGGCCCGCAGGTGCTGTGGCCCACGCATTGCGTCCAGGGCTCCACGGGGGCCGAGTTTCATCCGGCACTTCACACCTCTCCCGCGCAGCTGATTGTGCGCAAGGGCTTTCGTCCGGGCATCGACAGCTACTCGGCCTTCTTTGAAAACGACCGGACAACGTCCACCGGGCTTGAGGGCTACCTTCGCAGCCGGGGCGTGGCTGCGGTGACGCTGGTCGGGCTGGCCACCGACTATTGCGTTGCCTATTCGGCGCAGGATGCAGCCCGTCTTGGGTTCCGGGCGACGGTGCTGATGGGGGCCTGCCGCGCCATCAACCTTGACGGCTCGCTTGCCGAGGCCGAGGCCCGGATGCGCGCCGCCGGCGTGGCGCTGGAGGACTGAGGCATGGTGGACATCGCAACCCGCGTCTGGGACCACAAGTGGAAGATCGACCCGATCGTGCGGTCGCTGATCGACACCGACTTTTACAAGCTCTTGATGTGCCAGTCGATTTTCCGCAACAAGCCGGATACGACCGTGGTCTTCAGCCTGATCAACCGATCAACCAAAGTGCGTCTTGCGGATCTGATCGACGAGGGAGAGCTGCGCGAGCAGCTGGATCACGTCCGCTCGCTTTCGCTGACGCGGGGGGAAAGCACCTGGCTGCGCGGCAACACCTTCTACGGCAAACGGCAGATGTTCCGGCCCGATTTCATGGAATGGTTCGAAGGCCTGCGCCTGCCGCCCTACCACCTGGAAAAGCGTGACGGCCAGTTCGAGCTGACCTTCGAAGGCCGCTGGCCCGAGGTCATGCTGTGGGAAATCCCCGCCCTGGCCGTCCTGATGGAACTGCGCAGCCGCGCAGCGCAGGATGCCTTGGGCAAGTTCGAGCTCCAGGTGCTTTATGCCCGCGCCACGACCCGGCTTTGGGAAAAGATCGAACGCCTGCGCAAGATCGAAGGCCTGAAGATCGCCGATTTCGGCACCCGCCGCCGGCACTCGTTCCTGTGGCAGGACTGGGCCGTGCAGGCGATGCACGAGGGGCTGGGGGCAAAATTCATCGGCACATCGAATTGCAAGATCGCGATGAAGCGCGACATCGAGGCGATCGGCACCAACGCGCACGAGCTGCCGATGGTGTATTCGGCGCTGACGGACAGCGACGAAGACCTGCGCCAGGCCCCGTATCAGGTGCTGGCGGACTGGCAGGACGAACATGACGGCAACCTGCGGATCATCCTGCCCGACACCTATGGCACCGAGGGGTTCCTGCGCAACGCGCCAGACTGGCTGGCAAGCTGGACCGGCATCCGCATCGACAGCGGCGATCCCGCGACTGCGGCCGAAACCGCGATCCGCTGGTGGCAGGACCGCGGCGAGGATCCGACCCAGAAGCTGGTCATCTTCTCGGACGGCCTGGACGTGGACGCGATTGAATCGCTGCACGCCCGGTTCCGCGGCCGGGTGAAAGTGTCCTTCGGCTGGGGCACCATGCTGACCAACGATTTCCGCAGTCTGGTGGCCGGGGACGCGCTGGCGCCGTTCAGCCTGGTCTGCAAGGCGCTGAGCGCGAACGGGCGCCCGACGGTCAAGCTGTCGGACAACCCGGCCAAGGCCATGGGTCCGAAGGACGAGATCGAACGCTACAAGCGGGTGTTCGGGGTCGGCCAGCAAGCGACGCTGGAGGTCGTGGTCTGACTTGGGGCCAGGAATTTTCTGCGAAAATTCCGCGCCTGGCGATCAGCCGCGCAGCACCCGTTCTGCGCAAAGCATCGCCCGGGCAAGGTGGCTTTTGTGGATCGGATCGTCCGGGGCAAGCCGGGGCATCGTCCAGCCGACCGACGCAAGCGCGCGCGCCAAGGTGAAGGTGTCCACCATGACCTGATCGGTCGTGCCATATCCCGCCATCAGCGCGGCGCGGATCTCGGGATGTTCGGGGTGGTGGACGGTCTGCACCAGGGCGGTGCCAAGGTCGTAAAGCCGGAAGCCGAAGCCTGAATCGTCGAAGTCGATCAGCGAGACCGACCCGCCATCGACCAGCACGTTCTCGCGCAGGACATCGGCGTGGATCAGTGCCACGTCATCCGTCAGCCGTTCGCGCAGCGCCTCGCGCGCCCGGAGCAACACGGCGCGCTGGTCGGGCGTGGCAGCGGGATGGTCCCAGAACCGGCCCCAGAACGGGGTTTCGCCGACCAGCCCATCGCGGTCCCAGCGTGGGCGGGTAAAGCCGTCGGGCAGGGTCAGCGCATCGGTGGCCCGGTGCAGGCGGGCCAGAAGTGCGCCAAGCGCGTGGTGGATTGCCAGCACCTCGGGCAAAGGTCGCGTGAAGGGCAGGGCGGCCTCGCCCAAAGCTTCGCCCTCTATCCAGCCGATGGCCGAGGCGTGGCGTCCATCGGCAAGCCGCACCAGCAGGGTGCCACCCTGCGCCGGCAGTGCCGCCGGCACCGGCAGGCCGGCGCGGGCCAGCTCGGCGCACCACCAGAGTTCCGAGCTGATCGCTTGCGGCGACTGGTATCCGGCCCGGTGCAGCCGCAACGCGGCGCGGCCACCCGGCACGGCCATTTCCAGCACCTGGTTTTCCCGGTCGCGCAGCAGACGGATGATGCGGCCGTTCCAGTGGCGCGCGGCTTCCTCGGCGGCGGTCACTCCTCGTCTCCGATCCGGCCGCGCAGCACCTTGACCTCGCCGCGCGCGGTCTTTGCGGCCACGCGCCGGCGCTGGCTGCCCAGCGTCGGTTTGGTGGCGATCCGGCGTTTTGGCGGGATCAGTGCCGCGCGGATCAATTCGGCCAGTCGTTCCCGGGCGATCTCGCGGTTCTGCGCCTGGCTGCGGGTGTCCTCGACCTGCAGCACGATCGCGCCATCGGTGGTCCAGCGCCGCCCGGCCAGCTTTTTCAGCCGCGTCTTCACGGAAGGGGACAGATTCGGCGAGCGCTCGGCCTCGAAGCGCAGCTCTACCGCGGTCGAGACCTTGTTGACGTTCTGTCCGCCAGGGCCAGAGGCGCGCATGAAGCTTTCGGAAAGCTCCCAGTCGGCGATGCTAAGGGTGTCGGTGACGTGCAACATGGAAGCCAGGCTATTCGGGGGGATGAAAAAGAGAAAGGGTTGCCGTCGCGGGCAACCCTTTCCGAGATCCAAGGAGATGAGCCAGTTAGGGCATCAATTCCAATCGGTGGTCTGTTTCGCTAAGGGGCTGCCCTTAGAAAACACCCCTCCCGACTGTCCCGACACGTCTCTCCAATATCACTCTAGACACTGGATCACCTCCTTTCAAAATGGTTGCCGATAGAGGAATCGTGACACAGATTTTGTGTTTGTCAAAACAAATCACGCAACCTTTGCCATTGCCCGGGCAACCGCAAGGCGGAAAGGCAGAAGTGCCACTATTGCCAGCAAGAGCTTCACCAGCCAGTCGGCGACCGCCAGCGACACCCAGAACGGGGCTTCGGGGCCAAGGCCCATCAACGGTGTCGGCGCGCCTGCCCAGGAGACGTCATTGCCGGGCTCCAGCACGGTCAGGGCCGCCGAAAAGGCGATGGTGAAGAAGATCGCCGTATCGACACTGGACGAAATCAGCGAGGACACCAGCGGTGCCCGCCACCAGGTCCCGACGCGAAGCCGGTTGAAGATCGCCACGTCCAGAAGCTGCGCCGCAAGGAAGGCCAGGCCCGACCCGACGGCGATGCGCAAGGTGACGAGCGGGCCGAATTCGCCGTTGATCTGCGTGCCGATGAACGAACAGGCCACGCCCACGGCAAAGCCTGCAAGCACCACGCGGCGGGCGGCTGCGGCGCCTTGCAGCCGGTTGGTCAGGTCGGTGACAAGGAAGGCGAAGGGGTAGGTCAGCGCCCCCCAGGTAAGATAGCCCCCAAGCGGGACCTGGACCAGGATGTTCGACGCGGTGACGATCACCGCCATGGCAAGGATGCCAGGCAGAAGGCTGCGCATGATGTATTCCGTTTTTTGCAAGGTTGCGGAGACTTGGCCCCGGACGGGGCGGAGCGCGGGGTATACCCGCCCGGCCGTCCTGTCAATCGCCCCTTGCCCGGTCAGTCCCGCCAAAGCGTGCAGGACAGCGCCGGAGCCCTTCGCAGTCTAGCTCAGGCTTCAGTCCGACGCGAGCACGCCTGTGCATTGCTTGGGAAGGTCGGCCATGGTGAATTCGCGCGGGCCCCTCTTGCGCGGGGCGTCGTCTTCCTTCGGCTTCTTCCCGGTCGATTTCGGCGGATCAAGGTAATCAGTCACCCACCAGGTCAGCGTCTCGTCACAGCCGTCGCCGTTCTTTGACAGGTCGGCCACCGTCGGCGTCTGCGTCTCGCAAAGCCGCGCGCCATCGGGGCACTTCAGGCGGACATGGAAATGGGTGTCGTGCCCCGCGACAGGGCGGATCTTCTGGAGCCACTTCTTGTCGGATGCCTTTGCGGTCTTGCACATCTCGATCTTGACTGCCGCCGCCACGAAGATGCGGTCAACGCGGGGGTCCGAGGCGGCCTCCTGCAAGAGACGGTGATGCACTTTGGTCCAGTTCCCGGTCACGGACCGCTGGTCGGCGGAACGGACGGGGATCGAGCTGATCTCCTCGCGTTCGCCTTCGCCAAGCGACAGGCTTTGCGGCGGCAACATCCAGATGTCGGCATCCAGCCCGATCTGGTGGCTGGCGTGCCCGGATGTCATCGGCCCGCCGCGCGGCTGGCTGATGTCACCGATGTAAAGCCCGCGGCCAAAGCCGATGCCGGCCGCGGTTTCAGAGAGGTCGATCAGGAAGTCGATCATCTCGGGCTGGCCGAAGTTGCGGTTGCGCGACAGGCGCATCGCCTGCCAGGTCGCCCCGGTTTCGGGCAGTTCCCACATGCCGGCCGCGCAGCCCCGGGCGTAGGACCCGACCGGCATCGGATCCTGCGCCGAGGGTGCGGCCATCCCGCCGAAAAGCTTGTTGGCCAGGCTTTCGGCCTGGGCCGGGGTGGCAAGGAGAAGG
>JANOER010000209.1:0-1941 GCA_031441285.1 Rhodobacterales bacterium | reverse complement strand
CCGACTTCACCGGTATCCCGATCTGGAACAAGAGCGCGTTGAACCCGTACTCGGCCAACCGCAAACTCGTGCCGTCCTACATCGACTTGGACGAGCATCTGAAGACCTACGAGGCCTCGATCACTCACACCATCGCCGCCGCCGACCGGGCAAGCGCAGGCCGACGGCTGTTTCCCTCGCGTCGGAAGCGATCCCGGACCCGCATCTTCGTTCTGCGCATGGGCCACCGGGTGATCGCCCTGCCGGCTATCCGCTGGTCGGGAAGTCCCGATCGGGTCTGCCGCCACGTCCCCTTCCGGGGGCGCTTTGACATCGTGGTGTTACGCAACCATCATAAAAGCGCAATCCAGACGACTCTCGGACCGGACACACTGGTCCTCGGGGGGTGTCACCCGTCGCCTGCTGCCCGGGCGACTGCCCCTTGTCCCAGCAATCGCCCGAGATGGAGCAAGGCATGAAAGACTACGAACGCGACTATTCCGACTTCCGCAACACTCCGTTCCATGAACATGGCGACGAGGTTCCGTCGAACCGTTCCGCCAACCTGACGATGTATGACGTGATCGAAGCCCGCGCCTCGCGCCGGGGTTTCCTCGTCGGCGGCCTTTCCGCCATCGCCACCGGGCTTTTCGGCACCGGCCTCAGCACCCGCGGGGCGCTGGCGCAAACGGCGGCCACTTCGGGGCTGCTTGGTTTCGCCGCCGTGCCGCTGTCCAAGGATGATACCGTTGTCGTGCCCGAAGGCTACAAGGTGCAGATCCTTGGCGCCTGGGGCACACCCCTGACCGGCGAGATGCCCGCCTTCGTTCCGGGCGGCAACTCCGGGGCCGAGCAGGGCATGCAGACCGGCATGCACCATGACGGCATGCACTATTTCCCGATCGACGGATCCTCGACCGAAGGCCTGCTGGTCTTCAACCACGAATATATCGAGCCGCGCTTCCTGCACGCCGCGAAATGGGCCGGTCAGGCGCTGGACGGCGACATGGTGGTCTTCGCCGCCGATGGCAGCCGCGACGGCGACGAAGTGCTGAAGGAAATGAACGCCCATGGCGTTTCGGTCGCCCGCGTCCAGCGCAGCGCGAACGGCCAGTGGTCAATCCTGGCCGACCCGATGAACCGCCGCATTACCGGGCTGACCGAGATGGCAATCTCTGGTCCGGCGGCTGGACATGCCAACCTCGTCACCAAATACTCTCCCGACGGGATGCGCACCCGCGGCACGCTGAACAACTGCGCCTATGGTGCGACGCCTTGGAACACCTACATGGCCGCCGAGGAAAACTGGTCCGGCTATTTCGTCAACGCCGATGCCGAACAGCCGCGCGAGCACAAGCGCTATGGCGTATCCTCCGAGGAGTCGCGCTACGGTTGGGAAAAGGCCGCAGGCGGCGCCGATGAGGTGATCCGCTTCAACGCTGCCGCGACCGCAGGAAGTGCTGCCGAAGACTACCGCTACGAGCCGAACTCCTATGGCTGGCTGGTCGAGATCAACCCCTTCGATCCTGCTTCTGTCCCGGTCAAGCGCACACACCTTGGCCGCTTTGCCCATGAAGGCGTGGTCTTTGCCCCTGCCGTCGCGGGCAAGCCCGTCGTCTGCTACTCGGGTGACGACACGCGGTTCGAATACATCTACAAGTTCGTCTCGGCCGCCGCCTATGATCCGGCGACGTCGAACGGCGACATGCTGGACAGCGGCACGCTTTACGTGGCGAAGTTCAATGACGACGGCACCGGCCAGTGGCTTGCCCTCGTCCCCGGCGAAAACGGCCTGACCGTGGAAAATGGCTTTGCCGATCTGGCCGACATCCTGATCAACACCCGTCTTGCCGCCGATCAGGCCGGAGCGACCAAGATGGACCGCCCGGAATGGGGCACCATCGACCCGAACACCGGCGAGGTCTATTTCACCCTGACCAACAACAACCGCCGCGACATGAC
>JANOER010000208.1:0-3684 GCA_031441285.1 Rhodobacterales bacterium | reverse complement strand
GATGGACGAGGATTTCGTGATGGAAATGGTCGCCCGCGCGCCCGAGACCTTCACCATCACCCCGCGCAACCCGGACCGCGAGATCATCATGGGCGGCAAGCACATGGTATTCGTGAACGTCTCCTCGCCCCCCGAACGCCTGGGACATGGAGCGCGGCAAGCGATCCGGCGACTTCGAGACGTTCAAGGAATTCATGAAGCTGACGCAGTATTTCAACTGTATCCACGTCGCGGGCGGCTATCCGGTGGAACCGATCGACATCCACCCCGCGGTGCGCCACCTTGACTGCCTCTATGAAAAGCTGACGCTGACTGACAAGGTCTGCCACGCCTACAGCCTCGGCGCCGAGCGGGTCGAGGACGTGATGGAGATGGTCCGACTGGCCGGCGGGCTTTCCGACGCCGAGTTCAAGGCCAGGCCGCGGATGTATACCAACATCAACTCGGTCAGTCCCCTGAAGCACGACTATCCGATGCTGGACGGGGCGATGCGTCTGGCCAAACGCGGGCAGCCGGTGGTGGTGACGCCCTTCACCCTTGCCGGGGCGATGGCCCCGGTCACCATGTCGGGCGCGGTGGCGCTGTCGATTGCCGAGGCTTTGGCGGCGGTGGCCCTATTGCAGTTCATCGCGCCGGGCTGTCCGGTGGCGATCGGCACCTTCACCTCGAATGTCGACATGAAGTCCGGCGCCCCGGCTTTCGGCACCCCGGAATACATGCGCGCGACCCAGATGACCGGGCAGCTGGTGCGGTTCTACGGTGTACCGATGCGGGCCAGCGGCGTCTGCGCGGCCAACGTGCCCGACGGGCAGGCGATGTGGGAGACGTCGAACAGCCTGTGGTCCGCCGTGCAGAGCCGGACGAACATGGTCTACCACTCGGCAGGCTGGCTTGAGGGCGGCCTGATCGCTTCGCCCGAGAAGTTCATCATGGACTGCGAAGTGCTGCAGATGATCCAGCGCTACTTCGAGGAGGCGACATTCGCCACGACCGACGACGACCTGGCCTTCGACGCCATCAAGGAGGTCGGGCCGAACGGGCACTACTTCGGGATCCAGCACACCCAGGACCGCTATCAGCATGCCTTCTACGCCCCGATCGCATCAGACTGGCGCAACTACGAGGCCTGGCAGATCGACGGGTCGGTCTGGACACAGGAACGCGCGCACCGGATCTACAAGCAGATCCTGGCCGAGTTCGAAGCCCCGGCGATGAACGGCGACCACCAGGAGGAGTTGCGCCTGTTCGTCGCGAAGCGGAAGCAGCAAGGCGGGGCGCCGACGGATTTCTGAGCGTCTGTTCCTTTCGCCGGGTGCCCTGCCCCGACCCCGGAGGGTTTCACACCCTCCGGACCTCCGGTGGGATACTTGAGCAGAAAGGAAGCACAATTTTAGTCTAATTGTCGGGAGTTTGCTTCTGATCAGGCGCTGCCGGCGCAGTGGCATTCGTCAGGAGTGGGCAGGTCTCCCGCGATTGCAAGGATGCGGTTCCGGCGCACTGTCGTCACAAGGCCCGCGCTGCGATTGGCAGGACGGACGACGGCGCCGGGGCCGCCGATCAACTGGACACGCCAGATTTCTGCCAAGAGGTCGCCCTTGCTTTCGTCGAGGATCAGCGGGCCATTGGCGGTGATCCCGGCAGCAAGGACCGAACCCCGAGCTTTGGCGATCCCGGTCCCACCGAAACTGCCACGGCTGTCGCCGGAGCGGGTGATCATCCGGCGCAGACCGGTGATCCGGTCTTCCTCGATCAGGCGCAGGCCTTCAAGAAGTGCATCGCCGATGGCGTTGTGCCGGCTGGAAAGGCGGATCGGCTTCAGAAGCCCCAGCGCGAAGGCCTCGGCGGTGGCCGCCTTGCCGATCCCCGTCCCGTCGGCCCCCTCGACCGGTTTGCCCGCCCATTCGATGCAGATGACGGCACTGGTCCCGGTCGGGTTGCTGCGGATCGCGGGCCGCACGTCGGGGGTGGATGATCGCAGCTGCAAAGCCCTGCCGCTGGACGTGATCTCGCTTTGCGTGATCGAGCCGGGGGCGTCGGCGAGGCGCACAAGGTCACCCTCGACCGCCTGCGCGCGCAACCGGCCAGGCAAGGCCGGAAGCCGGACCGAAAGCGCCAGTCGCACGGGGTGAAGCTGGCCTGACCTGTCCGTCCGGCAATCGCCGCTCGACTGCAGGTCGGGGGGGATTACCAGGGCGGGCGAAACAATTTGGTGGAAGACAGAGAGCGGAGGCACGGCTAACCTTGCCCCTGCGCCGCCTGTGATGGCTGCGCTTCCGGCTTGCAATACTGCCCAGATCTGCACGCCTTGCCGGCATTTTCAAAGGGAGACCCGAACGGCATGAAACCTGAAACCCCGACCGAGTTGACCAGGACAGAAGGCCTTGGCGCTGCCTTGACCCCGATCGCGCGGCGCGACATCCTGATCGCCGGCCTTGCGGCCGGGGCGGCGGCGGCGCTTCCCGCCAGAGTGGCAGAGGCGCAGGCAGCCCCGGCGTCGAAGGCTGCCGCTGCCAGCGCGGTCGCCGGGGTCGAGGACGCGATCCTGCGCATCACGCAAGAGGTCTGGGATCTGGCCGAGATTTCGCTGGTCGAGGTGGAGTCCATGAAGATCCACCTGCGCGAGCTTGAGGCGGCGGGGTTCACCACCGTCAGCACCGGAACGGCGGGCCTGCCGACAGCCTTTCTGTTGGAATGGAGCCAGGGGACCGGCGGACCGATTCTGGCCTATCTTCCGGAGTATGACGCGCTGCCGTCCCTGGGCAATGCCGCCGAGCCGCGCCAGGCACCGGGGATGCGTTCCAGCGGGCATGGCTGCGGGCACAACATGCTGGGCGCGGGCTGCACCGGGGCGGCGCTGGCGTTGAAGGCGATGATGGAAGCGGATGGCACGCCGGGCACGATCCGGGTCTATGGCTGTGCAGCCGAGGAAACCGAGGGCGCCAAGGTCTACATGGTGCGCGAGGGGCTTTTCGACGACGTGGATGTGGCCCTTGGCTGGCATCCGGCCCCGTTCCCGGCCGCGGGTCTGATCCGCACGGCGGCCACGAACAACATCAAGGTTGCTTTCCGCGGCAAGACTGCCCATGCCGGAAACGCTCCGTGGGAAGGACGGTCGGCGCTGAAGGCGGCCGAACTTTTCGGGATCGGCATCCAGTTCATGCGGGAACACATCCTGCCGACTGCGCGGATCCACTACATTTTCGAAAGCGCCGGGTCTGCGCCGAACGTGGTGCCGGATTTCGCGCAGGTCTGGATCGTGATCCGCGACCTGGACCGCGAAAAGGTGGGCGCGATGACCGACTGGGTCTCCTTATTGCATTGTTTATGATTGCGTGGTATCGCGTTCCAGGAATTGTTGCAGTGATTGCACTTTTTATCTATGTAGTCTTGATGCTCGCTTTGTTCCAGCTGATTCCGGTAGTCTTGACCGCTGCAGGTATCGCAGGCCTTATTCTTTCTGTAGGACTTGCAGTAGACGCAAATGTGCTTATTGCTGAACGTATCAAAGAAGAAATTAACGCAGGAAAATCTACACAAGAAGCAATTAGTGAAGGGTTCGCGCGTGCATGGCTTGCAATTCGTGATTCAAATATTGCACACATTATTGCGGCATTTGTATTGTTCTGGTTCGGTACTTCTTTAGTAAAAGGATTTGCGCTCGTGTTTGGGCTTGGGGTCATTGTA
>JANOER010000207.1:0-1795 GCA_031441285.1 Rhodobacterales bacterium | reverse complement strand
CAGTTTGGCAATCTCGTGATGGAGGGCCGCGACATTGGCACGAATGTTTTTCATGAGACGGATTACAAGTATTACCTCGACGCGCACCTAGATGAAGGGAAACATCTGCCCCGACGGTGCCATCGTGAAGGTCGCGGGCATGACCGAGGCCGAGCAGGTGTTCACCGGCCCGGCGCGGGTGTTCGAGTGCGAGGAAGACGCGTTCGAAGCGGTGAAGATCCGCGCCTACAAGGAAGGCGAAGTGATCGTCATCCGCAACGAAGGCCCGGCCGGCGGGCCGGGAATGCGTGAGATGCTGTCGACGACGGCCGCGCTTTCGGGTCAGGGCATGGGCAAGAAGGTGGCGCTGATCACCGACGGCCGCTTCAGTGGGGCGACGCGGGGCTTCTGCGTCGGCCATGTCGGCCCCGAGGCCGCGCATGGCGGGCCGATTGCCCTCTTGAAAACCGGGGACGTGATCACCCTGAACGCGCTGACCGGCGAGATTTCGGTGGCGGTTTCAGATGCCGAGCTTGCGGCGCGCAAGGCCGACTGGAAAGGCCCGCGCAAAACGCAATATACCAGTGGCGCAATCTACAAGTTCACCAAACTGGTCGGTGGCGCGCGCTGGGGGGCGGTGACGCATCCGGGGGCGAAGGCCGAAAGCCACGTCTACATGGACCAGTAAGGCAGGCGGATGGCAGGGCGGTTGCAGCGGGCGATCGATCAGTGGCGGCTGCGAAAGATGCAGTCCCGGTGGTCCGATGCGGCGGACTCCGCCCCTGACATGCCGGCCCACGCGCTGCGGGCTCTGCGGGCCGAGGCGCGGGCGATGCGGCGTCAGATCGACCGGGTAATCCACGCGGCCGATCATCGGCTGATGGTTCCGGCGATTGGCGGCGCCCTGCCGCGCCAGCCGCTTGGCACCGACTGGGCCTGGCGCGGCGATGCCTGGCGCGGACCTTTGCCACGGCCCGGTGCCATCGCAGCGGCGGACCGCACGGCGATCAGCGATGATCTGGCGCTGTATCACGACTGCCCGCTGGCCGAGATCGCCTCCCGCCAGCTGCGCAACGTTGGCGAGACGGATCGCGCCCCCTTTGGCCTGATGATCGAGGTCTTCGGCTTCACCGGCAGCTTTCTGTCCCTGGCCACCAGCCTGCCGCCCGAGGCGGTGCAGGGGCTGAAGTCGCGCCATCTCTTCCGGCTGGACGCGATCCTTGACGCCGACCGCCCGTTGCGGGGATTTGCCCGGCTGAACGTGAAACATGGCCCGAACCTGGCGCAACTGGTCAGCGATCTTCCGGCCGAAGGCGGTGCAGTGGTGGTCGAGTTCGACCTGGCCTATGGCAAGATCGACGACACACGGATCGAGCGCGCCTGGCTGGACCTGATCTTCAACGATGCGGCCATGACCGGCATCACTCTGCGCGACCTTGTGGTCAGCCGCCGCCCGCGGGCCGGGCTTTAGGGAACCCGATGACCGGAAAACACCTGAGATTGACCCAGACCCGGATTGCGAACGGCATATGGGAGGGCGTTCTGACCGGCGCGGCAAACCCGGCTGCGCTTGAAGCCATGCACCAGGGTCGAAAGCTGGAAGGGCTGACGGTAACGCCGGTCCAGGATCAGATAGGCAGCCATGTGGTGACGCTGGTGATCCCGGCAACGGTGGTGAGCGAAGGGGTGCAGACGGTGCTTCTGCAGTCCGGGGGCGAGGTGCTTGCCAGCTTCACCCTTGTTGCCGGGCATCCCCTGGAAGAGGATGTCAGAGCCGAGATCAGCCTTCTGCGCGCCGAGCTTGACCTTTTGAAGA